>CBDUFM010000098.1:0-7854 GCA_965366325.1 uncultured bacterium | reverse complement strand
CGCTCATCACAGGCGACGGGTATCTCAGACCGCGGAATGATTGTTTTTCCCATGTCGATACACCAAAATAACATGAGAAATATGAATTGGTAGCGATATACTAGCCATCAATGCATGTTTTAGACATGCTTATCATCATTACGCACAAGGATCAGCGCATGTTAGCAAGCCCACCATTCAGCATCCCCGCAAACCCACAGGCCACGGTCAATTACGCGCCCGCGCTCTACAAAAGCCTTGGCTACTGCATCGCCCCTGCGCTGCTTGAACCTGCGGATATTACGCGGGCTCGCCAATCGCTGGACGTAATGATCGGCAAACTCAAAGAGCATCAACGACCCGAGGCCCTTGTCGAACCCCATGTACTCGCAGAAGACTGGCGCTTTTGGCTCGAGCTTTGTCGCCGACCCACTGTCATCGACGCCGTGCAAAACTGCCTGCAATGCGACGAAGTCATTTTATTAATGTCGCATTTAATTGTGAAGCCCGCTGGTGATGGCCTCGTCACCTACTGGCATCAAGACAACACCTACTGGCCCAGCGTCAGCGGTACAGATGTAACGACCGTGTGGCTTGCCCTTGATGATGTCGACATCGATAATGCCGCGATGCATGTCATCCCCAACACCCACGCCGGCTTCGAAGCATTAGAAATGCTCGACACCGCAGATGCGAATTTACTCAACACTCGCGTTGAAGTCACCAGTGAGATGGAAAGTAAGGCCGTGGCCTGTGCATTAAAACAAGGCAGCGCCTCACTCCACGATTCCTTTATTATTCACGGCAGCGAAGCCAACCGCAGCAATCGCCGCCGCGCCGGCTACACCATGCGCTACGCCGATGCCGCCACTGTCAGCGTCGACAGCAGCTGCCATAATAAACCCGTCTATTATGTGCGTGGCAACGGCAGTCACTGTGACGCTGACTACATCGACATCCGGCCCGGCAAAGCATTACCGACAAACAGTGGCCGCGCTATGCGTGATGGGAAAAATTCCAAATTAAATCAACCTCGCTCAGACACCTAATTATCGACGTGGAGGCGGACGGTCTCGCTCACCTTTTTTAGGCGGCAGATGATTGGGCGGCGGACGCAAACCCGGTGGATGACGTGGCGCGCCTTCTGGTGGCTCGGGAAAATGAGGGGGATGCTCAGGTGGCTGCTGCCGCGTTTCTTGTGGTGGATGCTGGGCAGCTGGAGTAATTGCTGTCTCCTGCGGCTCTTGCGGCTTTTGCGGCTCTGCAGCGGTTTCGGGCTCTGCCGCACTGAGCACGTTCTCGCTGGGCTGTGCCTCGACGGGGGCGTCGTCAACGATAGCCGATGCTGGCCAAAATAAGAATAATAATAATGCCGCAATACATGCGCCGACCAAGATTAATAAGCGTTGTTTTTGTCGGGCACCTGCGTAGGCGACCGCCTCACCCTGCAAATAAGAATACAAGTCCGCTTCTAATTCGCTGGCCTTGCGATAACGCTTGCGCGGATCTTTGGCACAGGCATGCGTTATAATATTGGCGAGCTCGGCGGGCATGTGATTATCTATGCTGCGCGGGCTGGGCAGACCTTTAGTAATTATTTTTTGCACATTAGTGCGGCCACCGGATAATTGAAATGCCGAGCGCAAACTTGCTAATTCTAAAAGCGTAATGCCGAGCGCATAAATATCGGCACGGTGGTCGCTCTCACCGGAAAATTGCTCGGGCGCCATATAACGAATCGTACCGGGCACCGCGCCACTCACCGTGATCGTGTCAAAGGACTCACCTTTGGCGATACCAAAGTCAACAAGGTAACAGCGACCATCTTTATCGACTAATAAATTACCCGGCTTAATATCGCGGTGCAGGACGCCGTGATCGTGGGCGTACTGCAGGCCCTGTGCCGCCTGCGCAATAATAATTGCAGCAGAACGATAGCGCTTAGCAAGTTTTGCCTTGGTCCATTCATTACGCACGCCCGGCTCGGTGTAGCCGCCAGCGATACTATCTGGCAAAAAATCTTTGTCCGTTTTACTTTTCGCAGGTGGACCATATTGAATCCATTGCTCGATTAACTGAGCAATACTCACCCCTTCGATTAAACGCATGGCGAAATAATGTAGTCCATCTGCTTCACCAGCATCATATATAGGAATAATATGTGGATGGTCGAGACTGGCGACTAATTTCATTTCGCGGTCGAAGCGCGCTAGCGCTACGGCCTCTGTTTTAGGAAGGATTTTCAAGGCAATGCGACGTTCCAGCTTGGCTTGGTGGGCCTCAAATACTTGGCCCATGCCGCCGCTGCCGATGAGTTTGCCAACTACATAATCACCAATTTGTGTCACCTTGGTGCTGACATCTTTAGTCGATTCTTTTTTCAAACGCTCCATTGACTCAATAGTTGGAAATAAATCGTTAATTTGTTGAGCCAGTGCTGGATAACGCTGTACATAGTCTTGGATTTGTGGGCGTTCACCGGCACGAATTGCATCGGCAAACATGACGGCTATTTCGTCGATTTGTTCAATCTGTTCATCAGTCACGAAGCAGCTCCCAATGCGGTAAACCCAGCAACATCTTTCAAGCTTTCCTGTAGTCGTTGCAAGGCGCGCACGTAACGAATACTCGCCGTTTTAGCGGTAATACCAAGCAACTCTGCGATCTCACTGTTGCGCAATTCTTCAAAATGACGCAAGGCTAAAATCTCTTGATCATGTGCATCCAATCCCGCAATCGCTGTGTGCACCTTTTCAATTAAATCTTCGCGCTGGATAACAGCACTCGGCGAGGTTGCTGTTGCCACTAAATGCTGAGCAAAGCACCAAGAAGTAACCGCAGTCGTGTTACCCTGATTGATCGCTCGCTCTTTAGCGGCATCACGTTTCTCGGCGCCCAAATGATGACGCTGCTGATCGACTAAGGTCTGTAGGGCAATTAAGCGCAGCCACAAAAACACCGATTGAAAGCCACCATCGGCAAAGGCCTGTATACGCTTTGCCGCCGCGACATAGACCTCTTGGAGCAGATCATCCAGATCAAGGCGCCGTGACAGCATCGGGTCCAAGCGAAAACGCAGGACACTGCGTAGTCGTGGCTGTTCTGCCTGGAAACAACGGGCAAGTGTATCGAGATTACCCTCACGCAGTTCACATAAGTCTTGTTCAGTAACATCATTATCTGACATACCCGCCATCCTATCAAGGCTTTCTCACAGACCAATAACAGAGACAGAGTGAGGCCCTGTAGACAAAACGCATAGTTTCCCGTTCTTAAGATTAGAGAGATGCACCTAACACTTCGGAGCACAGCCATGTCTAGTTTTCGCCATTTAGCCATCAGTGACAGCGGACTCGCCTTTGATCAAGAGAGCGGCGCGAGTTATCAACTCAACAGTGCCGGCCTCTACCTCCTACAGCTTTTGCGCACTGGTTACGATACGGAACGAGCAGCAGCACGACTTGCCGAACGCTATGCCTATAGCCTGCAGCTTGCCCAACGCGACGTCCGTATTTTTTGCGAGCGATTGCAACGTCTTGGTTTACAAGACAACGACCAGCTCAGCACTTGCACCTAAGCACGCGTCTGCCTCCTGCGTATTGGGCAGCCTCGCTAGGCCTTTGGCGATTCGTCAGCAGCAGTGGTATCGCTAGGCAATACCTGGGGCGTGACACTGGGCTCTTCAGCACGCAATTCTAAATCAGCGAATTTACGCAGTACCGAATAGGCCGCTTTATCAATCAATAAATCCTTGGTGATTTCAAATGTAGCCTCTTCAAGCACACCCTCTTTATTCGGCTTAAGATGCACCGCGGTCATCCGCATTGTATAGGTTTCTTCGCTCGCTGCTGACGATTTTAAGAGCAGCGATGTCCAAGCGACATCGTGAATATGCTTGACCCGCGCGTGCAACAGCGGTGATAAATCACCGGTTCCCAATAAAGCCATGTCATCATCACTAAATAGTGCCAAACTATCGATGATCTCTTCTCTATTGAGCCACACATTATTTTTTTCACAAAACGGCGTCGCTGAAAGATCCGCAAACACCGTCACAGCTGGCGAAATAACAAAGATACCGCATTCAATCAACCACACCAAAGCCAAGAACACACCGGTGACTGCTTGCTCGCCACGTAATGTCCAGGAACCCGTCTCATAGAGATACAGCATTTTTTGCCAGATATCTTGCGGCCAAATAATAAATCGTCCATCCTCAAACAAGGCATGTAAATGCCCAACCCAACTCATGTATAAACAGGCAAGCCCCGCAAGCACAGCCACCACAAGCGCCACCAGCAGATTACGCACCTTGAACATTTTCAATAAGCGGGCAGCAATAAATCCTACAGCAAAACCATAAAACAAAGTGGCCAGTAGATTCAAATAAATAACCGGAATATAAAACACGATATAACTATAGGCAAATCCACTCGGAACCGCTAAGACACACAACAGCAACAACGGCAGAATCAGGCCCTGTGGCGGGAAACGACCAGAATGCTTATAGACCGTGGCTAGCTCACTCATCCCCTGCTCCCCTACCCAAGGACCATAATTAATTAAGCCCTAAGGAGCCACGTTAATCTTCGTCATCAGAGCCACAAGCAGCGATCCACGAGCAAAAACCACAACGATCACACAAATATACATGTATGATCTAGCTATCTTGATTTAAGATTGCTGCAGCTACACCGCGCACAGAATCCTGCGTTATGCATATAGTCCCCTACCCACAATCACTTACACGTAACGATGGCCATTTTAATCTGGCCGCTGGCACAGCCGTCATTATCTCAAAACAGGCCGCTCAAAGTGTCTGTATTCGGCATGCGCTTAAATGCCTCAATTTACAGACCACTGTTTCCAAGGAACAAGGTGACTGGGTACTCAGCATCGGTGACTACCGTGGCAAAACATCAAAACTAAAAAATAAACCTGAGGCCTACACGCTCGATTGTGATAAAACCGGTGCGCAGATTCACGCGGCCGACAAGGACGGTTTATTTTGGGCCCTGACGACCGTCCAACAAATTTTAAATGGCACACGCAAGCTACAATCCCTGCGCATGAGCGATTACCCCGCGCAAAACCTACGCTATCACCATGACGATATTTCTCGCAAACAAGTCTCCAAACTTGCTGATTTTAAACGCATCCTGCGCCATTTATCACAATTTAAAATAAAGTACTACACCCCCTACATGGAAGACATGCTCTTCCTTAAAAGCTACCCTGACATTGGCGAAGGCCGTGGCCGTCTCGAAGCAAACGAAATTGCTGCCATGCACAAGGAAGCCGAAAAATATAACATTACGATATTCCCAACCTACTCGCTCATCGGTCACCAAGAGAACCTGCTACAACTGAAAAAATATCGCAAGTATGCACAGGAAGTCTTCCAAGAACCGTCGTCCTACGACCCGCGCAAGAAAATCCTGCGCCCGTATTTATTAAAAATTATTGACGATGTCTGTGCACTGTTTCCAGACAGCCCGTATTTTCACGCCTGCTTTGATGAGATTCAAGGTCTACCAACAGCCGTTATCATTAAACACGCCAACTGGTGCGCTGCTGAATTACAAAAACGTGGCAAAAAAATGCTGATGTGGATCGACATGTTTAAAAACCACAACGCCATCAGTGCCATGGACAAGCTACACAAAAATATCATCCCCGTTGAATGGAATTACGACAGACCCGGCAACGAGATCGATGCCTACCAAAAGATCAAACGCCCAGTTACTGGGCTAGCTGGCTATAATAACTGGTGCGCCTTTCTCCCTGATTTCACACGCGGTAAAAATAACATCACAGGCTGGACCAAAACTATTAAAAAACTCGGTAGCGATGGCCTCGGCTGTTCGATGTGGGGTGATAATGGTTACGAAAATGCACGTGACCTTTGCTGGAACCTGTACGCCTTTTTGGGCGAGTGCGCTTGGCGCGGCACAGTCGGTCCGAAAAACTTTGAGCAGCGCTTTCAAACGCAGTTCTATGGCAAGGCCATCACCCCACTGCAAAAACTCATTGAAACAGAACTACCGAAGCGCCAAATCAGTGCCCGACAATTATGGCAACTATTTCGCTATCCGCTCAGCGGCCTCCAACGCAGCGTTCACAATGATCCCAAGCTTATTGATCAGGCACGGCAACAGCTCACTGTCTACAAACGTGCACTCATCCTGTGTAGCCAAGCACGCAAACAATGTCTGCGTGAGGCCGCGCACATCGATCACTTTGTCGTCGGTATTTTACGTGAACAATTAGTGCTGAAACGCCTGCTCCTAGCCCAGCGCATGAATACAGGCATGCGCACAGAGACTCTTGCCACTGCACTCAAACAGCTACGCAAGGACATCAGTAGCTGCAAAAAGGCATACCAAAAAGCCTGGTTACGCCATAATAAACGTGAGAACATAGACGTCTCACTAGCAGTCTACACGTTTTTAGACAGCGACTGTGTAGACAGCCTACGCATGCATAAGCAAGCTAAGAAAAAAGTCACAACGCGTTACCAAGCGATCGATTTAAACTTAGCCTGCAATGCTAATATGAATGGTGTTTACGGCGTTCCGATCGGCTACCACAGTCTCGATCAAATCCCATTTCAATTTCCCGATGTGCACCATACCCACGTCGCCATTGAGCCGCAGGCGAGCCTTGATATTTCCCTCAACGGCAAAGACCTCACTGACCTGCACCTCATTTATGGCGGTCAAACTTCCCACGATAAAAAACCAAAAAAGTGCCTACGCATAAAACTCTACCAAGGTGCACGCTGCATCTTCAACGAGCAACTCAAGAGCATCGAAGACATTTGTTGCTGGTGGGCGCCGCGCGGTGATCACATGTGGGCTGGTGGCGGCCTTAAATACGTTAACCAAAAACGGACCTCTTATGCGTACGACTGCCGTAACTTTCATGGCCTCTTACATCTGCAACATTTTCAACTGCCGCGTCACTGCGAGGCAGATCGACTCTGCCTAGAAGCCAATGGCAATGAGACGATTGCACTGTTTGCCCTCAGCTTGGAACAACGCGCTTAACAACGCAGGCCTTGTGAATGCGGACATTTCACCGAGCATCTTTCTATGCAAAGAATCTTATGGTGGAATGTCTGTAATTTATTCGACGATCATGATGATCCGCACACAGATGATTTTGTGCGCGATCAACATGCCTACCTGCGCGATATTAAAGAAATTACGCATATCATCGCTGGACTCACTCCACAAGCAAATCTCATTGGCCTTGGGGAGATTGAAAACCTCAATGTCATCAATGAATTAATTGAAGAACTGCGTTGGAAAAAACGCCATCATGATTACCGCTGCCCTACTTATTTCGAAAGCAGAGACCCACGCGGCATTGATGTTGGCTGCTTGTACCACCCACATCATGGGCTGCAGGTTGACCGTGTGGAAGCCTGTTACCCAAGTCACCAAGATGCGGTTCGTCCTGTGATTGTGATGCATGTCCGCATCAACAATCATTTTGTTCAATTGGCCTTTTTGCATTCCAAAAGCCGCCGCTCCGGTGACGCACATCGACTCGACTCAACGCCAGGTAGCCATATACGCTTTTCCTACGCACACCTCCTACGCAAGTTGGCGCTTGATGCCGGCAGCAAAGGGATTGGTTTCTTAGCAATGGGTGATTTTAATGATGAACCCAAAAGTCTATCCTTAACCCACGGTGCCCGAGCGTGGATCGGTAGACCCCAAAAAGCCCATCAATTAAAAGATCACCGCCTGTATAATCTCAGTCTCGAAATGCAGGCCGATGCACAGGGATCACACTGCTACCACGGCAGCTGGGCCTTTCTCGATCAAGTCTTAGTCAATGGTGTCCTGCTGCGCGAAGAAGGCGTCC
>CBDUFM010000097.1:0-7860 GCA_965366325.1 uncultured bacterium | reverse complement strand
AGGCGTTTTTCGATGCCAGGGAATTCACCGTAATGCGGGAAGATGCACGTAGCTATACGTGCTTTGCGGGGGAGGCGCTCGTGTTCTCTAGTTGAGCCTATTTCAGCTGTATGGGCAGACATAATGCTTCCAATAATTATGGTTAGATAAATAAGTATAAAATGCATAGACATGAAGAATAAGGTGTAGTGAGTGCTCTTGCATTCTCAACTGAAATTAATGATAATTTGTTTGTTTAAATTTATACGCTGACCGCGGGCTGACATAATAATGTATGAAATGTGTGAAATAATATAAAATGACCTAAGCACTATGAACGCTTTAGATGGGTATTGAGTGAACTTAGGATTTGCGCAATGCACGCGGACTTTTACCGAGATGTCGACGTAGCATTTTATTAAAGGCTTGTAAGTCGAGAACGCCTATGCTGGCGGCTATGTCTCGAATGCTGAGATCGCTGTGCCGGAGCAGGTGCTGTGCCTGCGCAACGCGCAACTGCAGTAGGTGGGCGTGTACAGTCTGGCCGTATTGTTGTTTGAAGATCGTATTTAAATGATTGGGTGACAAGTGAACCGCCTGGGCAATCTCGCTGAGACTCGGTGCTGCGGCCATGCCTTCCTCAATAATTTGTGCAGCGTGGAGGGCAGCAGGATGGACTTGCGATTCGCTTGGATAAGCGCCCGCGTATTCCGCCATGCAGTGGAGCAGGTGCCAGAGATGCGCCTGTGCGGCATCGTGGCGTAGTTCTTGCGTAGCGGCTATGCATTGATCGAAAAGCGGCTGTAGCAGTTTGTTTTGTGTGTGGTCACAGCAAATGGCCGGTAAGTTGATGCGAGCGGTTTTATGTGGCGCTAATTGAAAGTGGATAAATTGATGACGTCCAGCTTGCTTGCAGCTGTATATCTTTTCGCTGCCTGGCGCGGCGAGCATAATCGAGCCGGCCTGCAACTGATGCAATGCACCGTCTAATTGTAGATTGAGCGGGTAGTTAAAATGCAAAAGGCTCCAGCAGTCATCGAGGCGGAAGCGTGCCGTGCCCACATGGTTGTTTCCCCAGTTGCAGCGTAGGATATGTGGCGCTTGTTTGAGGGAGAAGTGCATCGTGATAATTTACCAGTAAAAGTGTATATATCCAATTGTTTTACTATGTAGATACGCATAGAGTAGCATATTATTACCACTTTTGCTCTTGGTGCATCTTGGCAATGAGTGAACCTCAGCAATGCGTGAACCTCAACTATAAGCGAGCGACGATGAACAAACCAAATGTACTTTTTCTTATCACTGATCAGCAGCGCGCAGATAGCATGGGTTGCTACGGGAATCCTGCGGGATGCACGCCGCATTTGGATGCCATGGCCGCGGAGGGTCTGGTCTTTGATCGTGCCTACTGTGAGAGCCCGATCTGCATGCCATCACGGGTGACCTTGCTCACTGGACGCTATGCGGCACATCATGGGGTGCGTTTCCATAATAATAATATTGATGCACACGAACAAACGCTTGCCCATGTGTTTGCTAATGCGGGGTATTACACCCATTGCATTGGCAAGATGCATTTGTTTTCCCAAGAGAAATCTGGCAACCCAGAATCATTACCAGATTGGAGGGCGGGTAAGTGGCAGGATTTCACTGGTCCATTTTGTGGTTTTCAGAGCTGTGATTTAATTCTCGGTCATTCAAATTCACTCTGCGGTCATTACGGTCAGTGGTTGCAAGAGAAGCATCCGGCAGCGGTAGAAACATTTTGGACGGAGCGCATGGAGGCCGTTGGTGATGCTGATGTATTTGGTTTGCAGAATGCATTTCGCACCCAGATTCCGGAGGAGGCCCATTCCTCTGCTTATGTGGCAGAAAAATGTAGTGATGTTTTTGCCCATGCACAACAGACAGAGCAGCCCTTCTTGTGTTATGCCAGCTTTCCGGATCCGCATTGGCCAGTTTGCCCACCACGCGCGTGGTTAGATGCATTTAATGCAGCGGAATTGCCAGCACGGATTCCCTATACGGGGACCTGTGAGCGTGATGACTATCCACGACAGTATCAGGAACTTGCGCGTGGACATAAGTATTACGATGGCGGGTGTCGTTTTATTGCAGATCAACATACTGAGGATGTAGAGAATATTCGCCGTGGCTATCATGCTGCAGTAGCATTTATTGATTATAATGTCGGTAAAATTATAGCTGAGCTCAAGCAGCGCGGATTATATGAGAACACCATCATTGTGTTTACCACTGATCATGGTGAGTACTTGGGTGATCATGGTTTGCATGCCAAGGGTGGCTTCCTGTATGACTCCTTTATTCGTTGCCCGCTGATTATTCGTGACCCGCGTAGTCAACGGCGTGGGCGGACGGCAGCGCCGTTTTCATTTGTAGATATGGCTGCAACGCTGTGTGAGCTTGCGGGGATTGATAATCCCTTATTGGATGATGGCTTATCACAGGGGGCCGTGTTGAGCGGCGCATGCGCGGCACTGCGTGAACATTGTACTGTTACACATTTTTCGAATAGTGACGCTCAAGATGCACCGCATGATCAGCATGCACTTATTTATCAGCAGTGGAAATTGGTTTATGCAGCAGCCGACCCAAACGGTCTCTTGTTTAATTTAGAACAGGACCCGCAGGAATTACAGAATCTGTGGCATGACCCAGCTAGCCAAGCAGTTAAGCAAGCCCTGCTTATGCGTTTGTTTGCGGATTTAAATGGCCGCCACGATCGCTATGCGATTAAGGACAAATGGGCGATTGAACCCGGCTACCATATGCATTTGATGCAACGCGACTTCTGGATAACAGAATGAAGCTGCTTACTCCTGTAATTGCTTGAGACGAGAAAATTCACCGCCGCGGCTAATTAATTCTTCTTGTTCACCGTGTTCGATGCAGTGGCCGTTTTTCATGACCACGACTTGATTAGCGCGGCGAATAGTGCTGAGACGATGGGCCACGATTAACACGGTGCGTCCTTTAATCATATTGTCGATAGCGTTTTGCACGCTCTGTTCACTGATCACATCCAGGGCCGAGGTGGCTTCATCGAGAATAATGATTTTAGGGTCGCGGATAAGTGCACGGGCAATCGCGAGCCGTTGGCGTTGACCGCCTGACATGCTCATGCCATTTTCACCAACCATCGTATCGAGGCCTTTGGGTAGATCTTCGATCACCGAGCGTAGGTTTGCGGCGTCAATCGCTTCCCAGACCGCATCATCATTTATATATTTGTGGCCATAGGTAATGTTGTCACGAATAGAGCCAGAGAATAAAATGGTTTGCTGTGGGACGACGGCGATATGGGAGCGCCATGTGCGTAGATCGAGATCGCGACTGTCGATGCCGTCGAGCAAAATCCGGCCCTGTTTGGGACGATAAAAACCGATCGCCAAATTCATCAATGTCGATTTACCTGAGCCTGACTCACCAACAAAGGCCACGCAATCACCGGGTTTAATATCGAAGCTGAAGCTTTTGAGAATCGGTTGGTCATCATTGTAAGAAAAATCCACTTTTTCAAAGGTGATGCCGCCGCGCACTTCAGTCACTTTTTGTTTGCCTTGATTGTATTCAATGTCAGGACATTCGAGGATTTCCCCGATAGAACGCATCGCTTCAAAGCCGTTGCTAATGATAGGGGTAAAGCCAAGTAATTGAATGAGGGAGTTAACCACTAAGCCGAAGAGTCCGTAATAGAGCATGATGCGTTCAAGCGGCATGAAGTTAGAGGCGACCATCCAAGTGGTCACGGCAACCACCAGCACAATGGAAACTTGCATCGCAACGAAAGAGGCGGCAGCAAACAGGTGATTGGTTCTGTCGATTTGCATGCCCGCATCGTACACATCATTTAAGGTGGATTTTGCACGCTTAATCTCTTGTTCTTCCTCGGCATGAGCACGGGCCACGGGAATGGAATCGATCATTTCAGATACGCGTGAACTCATCTCTTCAAAGGTATCGCGGTAGGCGTGGTTATGTTTAGTTAAGCGATGTTTGAAGGAGTAGATTAACACAGCGGCGATAGGCGCACCAATGACGAAAAACACACCAATTTTAGGATCAGTATAAAAGGTAACTGCGAGACCCCAGATTATCGTGTTGGTGGTAGAGAACCCAGCGTGGAACAAATTGCTGGTCATTTGTACCACTAATTCAACGTCACGGAGGACCTTGGCTTGGAGGCGGCCGGACTCAATGTCAGTGTGAAAGCGGATGGATAATTGCTGGAGGCGTGCAACCAGCGAGGCGCGCAAGCGGTGTTCGAGGCCACGGATGTGACGGTGTACTAATTTAACAAATAATAAGTGTGTCGGTAAATTTTGAAATAAGAGGAATAAATAGCCACCATTAAGGGCGTAAAACCACCAATCGGGAAACGCGGACGGATTATTCGCGTAGCGAACCATCTGTTCAAGATACAGTGGTAATAGGAGTGTGGCACTGCTTTTAACGAGGAAAAGCAGCCAATAGACGGGGAGCCTCCAGCCAGGCACCTGCAGCAGGCGGTGGATGGTTTTATAGGGATGTGTACTTTGGTATTCTTGGTCGAGCAGGGGTAAGAGCGATTCTTTAGACATAGGAACCTTGTGGGGTTTGAAGCTTAAAATACTCTGTAGTTTAAGCGATTATTGCTTGATTAACCGCGCAGTATAAGCGATGATTACTGACGTGAATAGGACGTATGGTAGAGGCATGTTGTAAATGGTATTTGTAGCGAACGACCCCCTTGAGCCACCGATAGAGGCATCGGCGTGGCGTAATGGCAAATCATCGAGCGTGAGCTGGAAGACCAGTGAAGATTGGCACTTTATTGCCGGAGACTGTGTTGAGAAACCTGAGCATGTCAGCGCTGGTGAACAGGAATATCGGGCGCATGCAGATTACGGAATCAACATCGTGATAACTGGCACGGGCTATTATCGTGATTGGTGGGGCACACGACATCCACTGGGTCCGGGCGTGGTCTATCAGCGCATCGTTGGTAAAAGCCATGCCCTCGAAATAGACCCAGACTGTCATTGGTGCGAGGCCTACCTCACGATTCGCTCGAGCACGGTCAAACATCTGTTGGGTTTGGGCCTGATTGATGAATGCCCGGTTTATTATTTACGCCATCCGGAACTCATTAATAACCAGTTCCGTGATTTACTACTGGCCTTGGCGCAGACGCACACTAAGCAAGTGCCGCGTATTTTAGTACAGGTACAGCAATTATTAATTGATATTCATGCGGATGCGCAAAGCGATGGCGATCCTGATCCGCATCGGCATTTAATTGCAGATGCCTGTACTATACTTGATTGTCATTTGGATCGCGATTTAGATATGGAGGCGCTTGCGCAGGATGTTGGGATGGCCTACGAAACATTTCGCAAAGCGTTTAAGGAACGTAAGGGTATTGCACCGGGTGCCTATCGGGTACGTAAGCGCATTGAACGTTCTTGTGTGTTGCTGCGCTCAACCCAGCAGCCAATAAATGTTATTGCAGAACAGTTAGGCTACAGTGACGGCTTTAGCTTTTCGGCACAATTTAAAAAAATCATTGGCATGTCGCCATCGGCCTATCGCTTGGTGAAGTCGTGAACGAGCGTGTGCGGCTTATTGTTTCACCCTGATTAACCATTGAGGTGCGTCTTGGTCGTTGGGGTCGAGACTTGCGCCAAGACTTTTAATCACAGGCCCAGTCGCTTCCGATTTATAGACTAGGTTTGTCCCAGTAAATGGATCAATAAATTGGCCGAGCGTATCTAGAGATGCGGGGAAGGCGCCGTGTATTTTTTTATGTTGGAGATAGGCGATGCCTGCTTTAGTGATTTCAAGATCGGCCCTGCAGCTGAGTGTGGTTTGGAAGCTGCCGTAATAGCCGGGGATAATTTGTGCACTAATCAAGTTATAGGCTTTGAGATTGAGCTCAGGACGATCACCAGTGTAGGGTGCTTGCATACAATCAATTATAGCGAGCGATAGTCGCAGGCTGGCGGCATGATCTAGGGTCCAGAGTGGGGTCATGCTGTAGCATGCCATCCCTTTGCTGTGCATGTCATGAATGAAGGACGTGGTGTTTTCGTTGTGATTGCTGAGATCAAAAAACCACTCCGTGAATAAGATGCGCTCTGCGTGCATGCACTGTATTAAGGCATGCTGTAACTGTTGATCATCAAAGTCTGCTAAAATGTCAGTGTTAGGGAGCGCGTTTAATTCAGCTAGGAAGCGTATTTGTTTGAAGATATTTTGATAATTTTTGCAATTGACGAGGTGACAGATTAAAAATGGCTCGGGATAGATGCGTGTGCAGTAAGCAATGTTTAATTGGAGCATGGTCTGGGCTTGTTTATAGTCACCATCAAAAACGAAGCTATAAAAGGCGGCGTTTAGAAATAAATGAATGCTCCAAGATATATGGGGAATTTCTGTATTGGGCCCATCACTATAATTATCTAGGTATTGGCATGCTGTCTTCTCGGTCGCTGCTTGTAGCAGTGTAATTACTTTAAGTGTGTTTTCTTGTTTGAGAAATGGCGCTATGAGCGCGAGTTGTTCGCCAGTGAAATGATCATCATCAGTGAGGTCCTCGGAAAGCGTGGACCAGCTGCCAGCTTCGAGCAAACTATTGGCGGATTCATAATCTAGGGCGGCATTATTATCCACGCCAACGGGGCTGGGCGTAAAATACCTGGCATCAGTCGGATAGCCCGCTTCTGCAATGGCCGATTGGGCGGCTGCCAGTTGGCTGTTGGCCAAAAGTGCTATCACAAGATACGTGATGGCGAAGCAGATAAAAACTGCACCGATGCTATAATAGATTATTTTTTTATTAAAGGCCATGGTCTAGACTATCTGCTGCATGCGTTTACGCCATTGGTCTGGGGTCGCACCGTAGACTTGGCGAAAACTTTCGCAGAACCAGGAGGGGTCTGGAATGCCGACGCGTTTGCCAATTGCGGCGACGCTGCCTTCTTCGGCGAGTAGGAGTCGTGCGGCACGGTGACAGCGTCGTTGACGGAGTAGCTGTGGGAAGGTCAGGCCACAGAGTTCTTTGATCAGGTGGCCGCAACGAGAACTGCTGATGTCAAAAAGTTCCGCAATATCCGCAAGCGTAATTTCGCGGTGCAGGTGTTTGTGAATATAGGCCATCAATTGTGCATGGCGGCCACTGTCTGCATAATCTAATAAAGCGGATAATTGTTGGGCGCAGGCGGCGAGCATGACGAGGCGATCTTGGACCCATTCCTGATTGCGTGGCTTGAGCAGTCCGCGACGCGGGGCCTTACCCTTACCGAGCCATAAGGGGCCAGCAGAAATCCACCCAAGAAACGTGTCGTCTTTTTCAATGGCGCAGACTAATTCACTGTGTCCAAAGGGGCAGCCACGAATATGTGCCTGTCCCTGCGTGCTCAAGGCACGCGCACAATCTACGCTACAATGTTGGTGGCATTCGTTGAGGTGCTGTTTTTTAACTGTGCTACAGGCGGGATCGCTGTGTTCACGGAGGCTTTCGGGAATATCAGGATCGATGCTCAGGTCTTTAAAAACGATGCGTAGTCCAAGCACGCGCTGACTGGCCATCAGGAGATTCTCTATGTCGTTGTGCACAGGGCTGCTTAGCGGCATGCCCCATAGTAGCGGAAATATCGTATTGTGGTAGCGCAATTCTGGGATGGCTGCTGGGCCCCGGGGGGTAAGCTGAAAGGCTACTGCGTTCCGATCTGGAACGGAACTATAAGGAGACAGCGCGATGAGTAAGGCGATGAGTAATGCACCTGTGCATAACGACCCCGTTCACGAAAAAACCATAAAAGGCAATACAATACTTGAATCTGTGCGTGAATTACCAATCAAATCACATTATGATGT
>CBDUFM010000096.1:0-7871 GCA_965366325.1 uncultured bacterium | reverse complement strand
CAATTTTGTGCGATCCAAATACCATACCCTGCCGGAACTAATGAATGCTCCGGGAACCGAAGACCTCCTGGCAGATAGTGATTTTGACGATTATACGCCACAGGAGCCACCATCGAAAAAACCAATGAAGGAAACCCTTCCGAAGGTACCCCCCAACCGCAAAGAGGAAGATCGCCCCGAAGAAACGGCTGACCAGGGTGAGGAACTGCCCACGGACCCACCAAGCTCCAGGGAGGCGGCACCCGAAAACCTGGAGTTTTGGCTGGAAGAATTAGGCAGCAGGACGCCACACTGCACTGACCTAGGCAACGTCAGGTGCTTATAATTGTTGTAGCGACGCCTGTCCCGGTGGGCTAATCCCATTTAATGATCGATACAGAGTCATGGCATACGAATCTGTCATGCCAGCGATATAATCGGTTACCAATAAGATTTTTTCATAATCACTTGCGGATGGATCAATCTCAGAAGGCAATAATTTCAAAGTCTGACGATGCAAACGGGATTCGCCATTGCCTAATACAGCCGGCACAAAGCGATCTAAAAAATCACCAATAACTTTATAACCTGCCAATAATATCTGACAAACTTCTGGCGCGTTGTAACAGGTTGGAATACAAGCATCGACAATACGCGACACGGCTGCACCCGAAGGAATCACATCAATAAATGACTGATCAAAGCTGCCGTCCAATAATGCCGTCTCTTGCTCAAGGTAAGCCGTTTTGGTTTCTTCAATTAATCGGCCAATCGCCAATGCACGCATACGACTAACGCGCGATCGAATATGCGGAATACGCTCGATGTCACTCTTGTCTTTATCGCGCAAAAAGTGACTCATTAAATCAACAAGTTGCTCATATTGAATATGGCCAAGTAAATAGCCGTCTTCAGCATCCAATACAGAATAACAAATATCATCCGCTGCTTCGACCAAAAAACTTAACGGATGGCGATGCCAAGAACCATCAGCGCGCTGCGCCAAACCATTGCTAGTCGCAATATCAGCAAACATCTGTGCTTCACTTTGAAAAAACGTGAATTTCTTTTGACTGACACCGGCACCCTTTTTAGCCAACAAGGACGCCTGTGGGTATTTAGCAAAGGTACCCAAGCTTGCGTAGGTTAAACGCATCCCGCCCTCATGTCGGTACATACTCAGGCGCGTTAATATACGCAGGCCTTGGGCATTGCCCTCAAAATTACAGAAGTCATTTAATTCAGCTTGATTTAAATTATCCAAATAGCGACCGCTACCATCACGCTGATTGCGAAACCACGATGCAATCGCATCTTCACCAGAATGACCAAACGGCGGATTACCAATATCATGCGCCAAACACGCCGCCGCTACAATATCGCCAAAATCAGAGCGATGATACACCTTGCTGAGGCCATGTTTTTCAACGACATAATCACCAATGCCCTTGCCCAAAGAACGACCCACACTGGCCACCTCTAAGCTATGCGTCATGCGCGTGTGCACATGATCATTTTCAGGTAAGGGAAACACCTGTGTTTTACCACGCAATCGTCTAAACGGAGACGAAAATAACACCCGGTCATAATCACGCTCAAAATCAGTGCGCGATCCACTACGCTCTTTTTGCTTATCCTCACCAATGCGGCGTGGCGATAATAACTGCGTCCAATTCATCTGCGTCATGCCGACCCTCGTTTTGACATTTGAAAATGTACGCCAGCGCTGGGAATATCAAAGGCTGCGGATTCAATATGCCAGCCACATTTTTTATAAAATTCAACAGCAACTTCACGCGCATTACACCAGATCAGCCAAGCGTCCTGCTGCGGAAACAAAGTGCTTTCCATTTTTTCCATTAATTGTCGTCCCAGACCCTGTCCACGACAGTGCTCTGCACAGGCCATCCCACGCAACTGCCAGGCATCCTCACCCTTGAATGCCTGCGGCATCATACTGAGACAGGCCAGCACCGCAGCACCATTAGCAAGGTCGATGGCAGCAAAATGCCGTGCACTTTCGTCACCCACAAACTGTGCCGCGGCACGCGGCATACCGGCGCGCAGCACCTGCCAGCGTAAATCTATGATTCGATCCACAGCTATCTCGATGAGTTCAATCTGCATAGCCATGCATCCTTGGCCTTGCGCAATCTTCACAAGTTACTTTCCATAATATGGCAATTTATTGCCATAATGGACTAATTATGACACAGAATTGCCCTAAACACTAGGACAAACTGTCAATTGCATGCCCTATACTTCTGTCATGGCCTCAACATTCATTCCATTCCCAGCGGCCTATTCATTCACCCTGTTTTAAGGAGTCCACCATGGACAGATTCATTCACCACCCGAGCCACTATGCGCGGGAAGCTTTTACCCTCATCGAGCTCTTAGTTGTGATCGCGATTATCGGCTTGCTCGCAGCTATGCTTACGCCTGCAGTAACAGATGTGTTTTCAAAAGCAGAACAAACAATGGACCACAACAACATGAAACAAATTGTCACTATGTATATGAGTGACCGAACTGACAGCAGACAAACCTGGGCATTCCCAAGAGCCAACCCTCAGTTCAGCACAAATAATGGCAAGCAACCATTAATTGACGGCGGAGCCTCGGACAGCAACGGCATAGACGTCACCAACATTTCTCTTTTCACTTTGGCGGCACGAACACAACTTTCTCCAGAGCTTTTCAACAGCCAATCATCACAACAAATAACAGGCATCGCAAACCACATGCGAAAAAAAGAATCAGAATGGACAAGTGATGATATCTCTGGATGGACATCACCGGTATCTGGAGCGTTAAATAGCACTGATATCCCCTATGCCTTAGACTGGTCGGCACCAAAAAGCGCTGGCACCGCCCGTATTCTGATAGCGATGCGAGATCCCTTAGTCCATGAGTTTGTGCCTGTTGTTTATGCTGACTCACATATTGGAAAATTAGACTATGACCCAGCCACGCTTGCAGCCATCAATACCATGGTGACACCGCTCGATGCTGATGGCGCGGCCGTTGATGGTTTAATTGCTGATGATATTTATACAGAAACCGGCGACATCCTCGAAAGCGGTGGCGAAGTACTCCCTCGTCATTTATGGATTGGCCGTGGCGACATACTGCGAACACATGTAAAATAAAGGCATTTCGCCCGTATCACAAAAACCGCAGCGCTGTATGCGTTGCGGTTTTTTATTATTGCAGCATCAAATCCTTAAAAAGGAATTAATTGCTTACTTGCTGTACCTGGCACCTCACGCGCCAAGCGCGGTACTAAATAACCGGGCAATTGTGCCTGTAAGCGGCGCATTAATGCACAAGCCCACTCATCGTCGACATGAAAATGCGCAGTACCTGCCACAGGGTCAAGACAATGTAAATAATAGGGCATCACCCCAGCCGCAAATAAGGCATGTGATAAATCAGCAAGCGCGACGACACTATCATTTACATCACGCAACAACACACTTTGATTTAAGAGATGCACACCCGCAGCACGCAAAACCTGACAGGCGCGCTGCACATCAGCATCAAATTCCTGTGCGTGGTTGGCATGTACCACCATCACCAAGGGCAAACGCAGCATCTCGATGCCTTGCATAAAAGATACATCCACACGCGACGGCAAGACTATCGGTATCCGCGTATGCATACGCAATCGTTTGACATGTGGTATCGTTTCGAGCTCCGCCAGCAGGGCGAAAATCTGATTGTCTGGCAATAATAACGGGTCACCGCCCGAGAGGATCACTTCATCAATGTTTTCATCAGCACGAATATGCGCCAAAGCTTCAGACCACCACTGATTGCCAGTCGGGGTCTGTTGATAATCAAAATGCCGACGGAAGCAGTAACGACAATGTATTGCGCAGGCACCGGTACACACCAGCAGTGCACGATTAGTGTATTTCTGCAAGAGACCCGGCGCACAGTGCGCATCGGCCTCGGCTAATGGATCGGCGACAAAACCGGGAACAAGCTGATTTTCGCTATCGATTGGTAAGACCTGGCGTAACAAAGGATCGCTGAGATCAGCATGTCGCATCCGCGCCGCAAACGCAGGCGGCACCATACACGGAAAACTAGCAGCCGCTGTGGCCGACGCAGATTTTGCATCAAGGCCCAAAAACGCCAATAAGTCAGCACCCTGCCGAAAAGCATGGCTCATTTCTTGACGCCATAGGCCAGCCTCAAACGGACTAGCGTTATGCGGACTGCTTGCTAGGGTCTGCGCCGTCATTCAAATCTCCGTGGAGCAATTTATGGGCATGATCAACACCAGTGACATGAAAAACGGCATGAAGGTCATTTTCAACAATGAACCGTATGCCCTTCTTAATGTAGACTTCGTCAAACCAGGTAAAGGCGCAGCCTTTTACAAGATCAGGGTGAACAACCTGCTTACTGGCAACACCTTAGACAAGACCCTTCGCTCTGGCGAAAAGATTGAACAGGCTGACGTCGTTGAAACCCCCATGGAATACCTCTACTATGACGGCGAAAATTACGTCTTCATGGATCAAAAAAGCTTCGAGCAATACACCATTCAAGCCAAGGCCGTTGGCAGCAACAAAGACTTTCTCATTGAGAATATCGAAGTCTCTGTAGTTCTGTGGAATGGTGAAGCGATTAACATCACGCTTCCAAACACTATCCAAGCCAAAGTGACCTACACCGAGCCAGCCGTTAAAGGCGATACCCAAAGCCGCGTTATGAAAGATGCCACTATCGAAACTGATGGTGTCGTTTCCGTGCCCACCTTTATCGACATTGGTGAGACGATCATCATCGATACGCGCACCCGCGAATACACTGGGCGCGTCAGCTCCTAAATCTGGGCCGACCATTTCTATGCCTGATTGGCGCGCGACAGCAGATTGGCAGACCCTCAAACGACGGTCTGCCTTTTTTGCGCAGGTCCGCGACTACTTTGCGCAACGTGCATGCCTAGAAGTACAGATCCCGATCCTGCAAGACGGAGCAAATCTTGATCATGGCGTTGAGGTTTTTCGCACTGATACCCAACAGTATTTAATCACCAGCCCAGAGCATTATTTAAAACGTTTGCTCTGTGATGGTGCTGAAGATTGCTTTGCCATCAGCCCCTGCTTTCGTCGCGGCGAATCAGGCCAGCGACATAATCCAGAATTTTACATGCTGGAATGGTATCGTCGTGACTGGGAACTCGCGCGCTTAATCGATGAGTGCTGCGACTTCCTCCGCCACTGCTTAGATCGCAGTGAACTCCCTATCCAAACGATCTCCTACCGCGACGCCTTTCTCAACAGCTGTGGCCTAGATCCTTTTCATGCCTCGCTTGCGGAACTGCAAAATATCGTCGCCCAACATGACTTTGAAGAACGCAGCGTCCTCCTTGATTTATGCATGCTTGAAAAAGTCGAACCCAGCTTTGACCCACATGCTATTACGGTCCTATGCGATTACCCTGCGGATCAGGCAGCCCAGGCCCAATGTGGCGTAGACGCAATGGGCAATGCCATCGCACACCGATTTGAAATCTACCACGGCGCTCTGGAACTCGCGAACGGTTACTGGGAATGCACCGATGCCCGCGACATTCGTCAACGCATGCAGGCTGAAAACCATCAGCAGCACCAATTAGACGAAGCCTATTGTGCTGCACTTGAGGCAGGTTTACCCGCCTGTTCTGGCGTTGCCCTAGGTCTGGATCGCGTCTTTATGTTGCAACAAGGGCTCACGGATATTCGTCAGACCATGGCATTTCCGCAGCGCTAGGCGCTACCTAGGTGCAGCCTAGGCGCTTCATTGAAGCGCAACGCCTCTCCATGCACCATTAATTACCGTTAGTGAATACCGACTTTATCTAAGCCAATTTTCATGCAGTACTTCATCACATTATTCATTTCATGACGTGATGATGAGCCTGGCTTTTGCGCGCTAATCCGCACCCATGCACGACTGGTCCCGGTAATTTCGCGACGATACAAATCAGCCTGACGCTGCAGCCGCGCCTCGAGGGTTGCACGATCCACGCGTTGCCCATCCATTAAATACGCATCCCAATCATCCAAAACCATAATCGTGATAACCGGTGGCGGCTTACGCTGCGGCGCTCCACCACAGGCAGCGAGCAACAACAGCATGATCAATAATGCGGCCATCGGAAGCTTGATATATAAGAGAGAAAGACAGGGCTTCATAAATTATTCTAGTTTCTGCTTTGATGAGCGACGAACACCAAGGGCCTTACAGCCACTGCTGAGCAATTGCCAGCACAGTGATAAGCCATGAAGCGCTTAGAGAGAACGCTGCTGGTCGTCAGCGACCGGCGCATCGTCCACTTCGGACTTCTCACGGCTCACAGAACCTGGAGCCGTATTGGTTTTTTGCTCTTTCGCTACTGGTGGCGTTTCATCTTCTTCTGGCATGCCTTCGCTGACACCCTTTTTGAACTCACGCAGGCTACCACCGATGCTACGCATCACGCTTGGTAGACGACGTCCAAAGACTAACAAGGCCACAATCAAAATGACCACGTATTCCATGCCATTCGGCAATCCAAAAGCCAGTGAACTAAGTGGGATATGCATACAAAACCCTTATGGAGGCGAAAAAAATACGGTATACAAGGCCTCGGCACTCGCAAGTGAAGAAGAGTCTCTCTGATTGCGCATACCGTGCACGCATCTAGCCTTATGCGATGGACCTGAGTACATATATTCGTGATGTCGCCGACTTTCCTAAGCCGGGCATCGTTTTCAAAGATATTACCCCACTGCTTGGCAATCATGCCGCCATGCAACACTGCATTGCCCTGCTTGCTGAACATTATGCGCAACAAGGCATCACCAAAATCGCAGGCATCGAAAGCCGTGGCTTCATCTTTGCACCACCACTGGCCCTCGCCCTTGGTTGTGGATTTGTCCCGATTCGCAAGCCCGGTAAATTACCGTGGCGCTGCCGCAGCGTAGAATATGACCTTGAATATGGCAGCGATAAAATCGAGATCCATGAAGACGCTGTCAGTGCCAATGATAAGGTACTGATTATTGATGACTTGCTTGCCACCGGCGGCACCATGCTCGCAGCAGTATCCCTCATCCGTGAACTAGGCGCACATGTGCAAGCCACCGCCTGCATAATTAATCTCAACTTTCTGGGCGGCCGTGACAAACTCGATACCGAGCACCATGGGCTGCTCAATTATGACTAAAATCCGCAGCCTGCGGCTCCTCCTCATCTTTTGCAGTCTCTGTTTTTTAGCTAATTGCAGTGGTCCACAGAAAACGCGAACACCAAATGCCGGTGTTGAATTAAGCACACAGGCAGGCATCAGTCTTATCCGCGTTGCCAATCCACTTAAAGAAGGCCATGGCCGTTTTGAATTAAATGAGAAAAAACAATACGAACTCGAAACATTTAGCTTGGATGCGATCAGTTTAATTGAATTAATTGCGCCCAATTACCGTGCCAGCATCCGCTGCGACATGCCCGTTGGGCGCTATGACTTTTTTGTCGATTGCCCACAGTTTCCCAGCGAAAACCCCATCATGCAACGACTCGCCATTCAGCAGGCAAGTTACCAATGCATACAAAGCGCATTCCGCATAAAGATTACGATGGATATTGCTAAACGAACTATTGTTGTCAGTGATTAAGCGGTTCCGTCACCCATTAAAATAACATCTAGGCGTGTGTCTTTGAGCGCATTAAGGGTTTGCCCCTTCACGTTACGCATGCTAAATGAGCACAACAAATCTTTGGCCATTTTATAGGCGCTAATTAATAACCCTAAACCCGAGGATGAGATCGAATCTAATTCGTCACAATCAATAATAATAGTGCGCGGCTCCAATTTCACGACTTCCTTAAGGACCGACTGCCACTCATCAGATATA
>CBDUFM010000095.1:0-7906 GCA_965366325.1 uncultured bacterium | reverse complement strand
ACCAGCGAGTTCTTCTGGTGGTAAGTCATAGATATTTTTATCCATTGGCTCACCTGGATCGATCTGATTTTTGATACCGTCGATCATTGCCATTAACATAGCAGCGAAGCTGAGGTATGGGCTACCAGAACTATCTGGGCAACGGAACTCAAAGCGACGTGCTTTGTCACCACTGACCAAAGGAATACGAATAGATGCAGAACGGTTAGTTGCTGAGTAAGCAAGGTTAACCGGTGCTTCATAACCTGGAACCAAACGACGGTAGCTGTTAGCTGATGCGTTGGTGAAGGCCTGAATCGCACGACCATGTTTCAGAATACCGCCAATTGCCCAGAGAGCTTCTTGGCTGAGTTTTGAATAGGTGTCGCCTGCAAAAAGGTTTTTACCATCTTTCCAGATAGAGGTATGAATGTGCATACCAGAACCATTATCACCAAACATTGGTTTCGGCATAAAGGTTGCCGTTTTACCATGTTGGAAAGCAGTGCTCTTCACACCGTATTTGTATTTATTAACTTTGTCACCAGCTTCGAGGATGGTGCCAAATTTAGTACCGAGTTCGCATTGACCTGCAGTCGCCACTTCGTGGTGATGCAATTCAATTTCAACGCCCATAGACATCAAGTTTTCGCAGATTTCGCTACGAAGATCATACAAGGTGTCTTGTGGAGGCAGTGGGAAGTAACCATGTTTGTGACGAATCTGATTACCCATGTTGCCGCCAAGCGCATTGTCTTCAGCTGCAGTCCATGGTGCTTCAACAGATTCGAGCGCGTAAAATGCATTACCTGGCTCACTGTTGTAACGTACGCCATCAAGAACAAAGAATTCTGGCTCTGGGCCGAAGAATGCAGTGTCACCGATGCCAGTTGAATTTAGGTAAGCCAATGCTTTAGCCGCGATGCCACGTGGGGCGCGGTCATAGAGTTGGCCAGTACGTGGTTCAAAAATGTCACCAAACATTGCCAACGTTGGAATCTCACGGAATGGATCCAAGTATGCAGATGTTGGGTCAGGCTTGATGTTCATGTCAGATTTGTCGATTGATTTCCAACCGCGAACTGATGAACCATCAAAAGCGAGCCCTTCTTCAAATAAATCGTTATCGAGACGGTCGACAGGAACGGTAAAGTGCTGAACAGTGCCAAACATATCGCCGAATTGAATATCGACCCATTTGACATCATTATCTTTTGCCAGCGCTAGGACGTCGTCTATAGCAGACATAAGTACTCCAAAAGCATCTTAAGAAATGGTATAAACCATAGTGGTGAGTAAAAACTGGGACACGCAGTACAAACGGCGCGTCCCAATTAATTGATTAAATTAAATAGCCTCTGCGCCGCGTTCGCCGGTGCGAATACGAATGCAGTCTTCGAGTGGTAAAATAAATATTTTACCGTCGCCAACTTTACCCTCAGGGCCACTACGTCCGGCGCCCAGAATAGCATTGACTGTCTTATCGACAAACTCGTCATTTACTGCAATCTGCAGTTTGACTTTGTGTAATAAATTCACTGTATATTCATGTCCACGGTAGACTTCGGTGTGACCTTTTTGACGGCCAAAACCTTGAACATCGCTGATAGTTAAACGAACAACTTCAACTTCGCTCAGTGCTTCTTTTACAGCTTCTAACTTGGACGGCTGAATAATCGCTTCGATCATTTTCATGGTACGCGATCCTTTTTTGAAAGTCCGAGCACGGTACGTAAGCTCGGTTGGGTGCAAGTCCCTAGACCAAACGCTGGCCTAGGCTGTGGTGTTTTCTACGTATCCCAATCGGCCTAAACCGAAAGGTTTCCCGGGAGCAAGAACCACCACAAAGTTCTTACCCCCGTTCCACCAAGCTCTAACGAGCTTCTAAGGCGTGGTACGCAGTCTGTCCATGTTCACCAAGGTCCAGGCCTTCCATCTCTTCTTCTTCAGAGACACGGAAACCAAGGACAGCCTTAATGATCAGGGCAAGAACCAGCGCGAAGACAAACGATGTAATACCGTAAGCTAAGATACCGATTATCTGAACGCCCAAGTTATCCTTAGGCACAGCTGCGAACAGTGTACCGATGATACCACAGACCAAGTGAACCGATAAAGCACCCACAGGGTCATAAATTTTAAGTTTATCAAAGAAGACAACAGAGAAGTAGACTGCGATGCCACAGACAACACCAACGACCACGGTCATCGGCAATGATTGGCAATCAGCACTAGCAGTAATACCAACCAGTCCAGCTAAGACACCATTCAATGCCATGGTTAAGTCTGGCTTGCGGGTCATAACCCAGCTAACCATGCCAGCAACAAAGCCACCAGCAGCTGCTGCAAGGGATGTCGTTACCAAGGTATAACTCACGAGGTCAGGGCTAGCATCTAGAACAGAACCACCGTTAAAGCCGAACCAACCCAACCATAATAAGAACACACCGATAGTCGCGAGCGGCATGTTGTGGCCGATGATCGGACGCACGCTGCCGTCTGCACCATATTTACCTTTACGAGCGCCAAGAACCAAGATAGCAGCGAGGCCACCCCATCCACCGACACTATGTACTAAAGTTGAACCAGCAAAGTCATAGAAACCCATGTCGCACAACCAGCCACTACCCCAGTGCCATGAACCAACCCATGGGTACAAGAGCGCTACATAGATAGTCGCAAAGATAAGGAATGGGCCCAATTTAGCGCGTTCAGCTACACAACCAGAAATGATAGTAGCTGCAGTCGCAGCAAACATGCCTTGGAACAAGAAGTCGGTCCACCACGTGTAACCGGCGTATTCAGAGGTCATATTCTGGAAGTAGAGCAATGGATTGGACATGTAATCGCCAATGCCAATGCCAAAACCAGCAAAGCCGATGAATTCGTAGCTTCCGCCATCAAAGCCTGGGTACATCAAATTAAAGCCACATAAGGCGTAGGTCAGGAGGCCAAGACACACAATCATCACGTTCTTAAACAGGATGTTTGTGGTATTTTTAGCCTGACAGAGACCTGTCTCCAAAGTAGCAAAACCAAGATGCATAATAAAGACCAAAGCTGCAGCTATCATCAGCCACAAGTTATCGGTCCAGAAAGAAGTATCGCTCATGGCCGTTTTCATGTAGCCGATGAGCGTTTCATTCATGGGCACAGCATCATCGCCTTCGCCAACGCTTGGCCATGCGAAGTCGCTCTGCGCACTTTCTGCGGTCGCGTCAAAGGCGCGGACCTGAGTGAGTTCTTCGGCAGTCAACGAGACGCCGTCAAGACCAGTGAGCGCTTTTTCAAGGTCGCCCGGGCCTTCTTCTGCACTGACAGATGCCAGTGGAAGCATGAGAGCCAGCAAGAAAGCTGCCAGCAGTGAAGTTATTTGCTTGCGCATAACTAAAGTACCTTTCGGTGTGTGGTGAATAAATCCCCTGACAGCTTGTGATGCCAAGTCACCCACTTAATGCACATCTCTGGCCAAGTTTAAATTCGACACGGTTGGTACTTCTAAATTCATATAAGAAAGGTATTTATAACAAATTTTCCATCCTAATTCCATAGTTTGCATTGGTCAATTTTTGATCAGTTGCTCAATTTTGTATTTTGTTTTTAATCAATTGATCTAATTTTGATCAATTGCAAACCGCTCCACTAGCGTTTAGCGCAATTATTACACAAATCTTGTATGGATGCTGGGGATAGACCAATGACGCACGTAATCAAATTGAACAGGAGCCCAATGGGCTGCAAAGACCTAGGCACCGTGCATTAGAGCCCATACGAACACCTGTGAAGAGCCTGATACACAGTCACCCGACCCATCCGGAGATGATTGTCCATCCCAAGGCTCAACGTAGGCTGCGCGCCTTCTATCGGCTTATTGGAGTAGCTGTTATGGCAAATGGTCAACAGCCCGCATGGGTCAATGGCGCACTGGTATTCTTTTCTATCACCGCCTTTGTCTCGTTTGTATTTTTCATCCACCTCTATACGCAGAGTTCTGCGTTAGGCGAAGAGCGTGTGGTCATGCATAAAGTGACCATTCCGAAGCTCGCTGAGGATAAAGATGCCGCCAAGGCAAAAATCCCGCCGCTCGAAAATGAGCTGGTCACCAAGCAAGAACGCTTGCAGAACCTCCGTAATGCAAATAGCGATGCGCGGACCATCAACACCAACTTACTGGCCCAAGAAAAAGTACGCCTGACGGAAATTTTAAACCACACGGAAAAAATTCGCCGTGAGTTTAAAACTGCGTACGACGAAGCCAAAGATGCGCGTGAAGAACATAACGCCCAAGAAAAAGAAGTTTTAAACATCACCGCTGAATTAGAAAAGCGTCTGGTTTCACTCCGTGCACTTATAAAAGAAGAATCGCATGGCATCGAAGGCTTCCAAAAAGAAACCCGCGCGGTTTTACTGGGCCTCGACCGCGGCAATACTAAATTAGAAGAACGCGTTCAAGAGTTACTCGACCAACAAGAAATTAGCCGCGCACAATTACTTGCTGACGGTAAAGTCATGGCTGCACGCGCAGACGAAGGCTTCGTCATCCTAGACTTGGGTCGTCGCGATGGTCTACGCCTCGGCACTGTCTTTAAAGTAGTCGCTCGCAGTGGCGGACGTAACATTGTTAAAGGCAGCATTGAAGTGACCCACGTCGGTGACCACCAATCAGAAGCACATGTGCTTGAGGAAATCACCATCGCTGAACCAATTATTCCAGGTGACAGCCTCCATAATCCAGTGTTTAACCCTGCAGAAACAAAAGTATTCGTCGTCAAAGGCGTCTTTCGCAACTTTACCAAAGACGAACTCTCGCGCTTCATCACTGAAGGCGGCGGCATTGTCGACAACGAACTCAGCACCAAAACTCACTACTTAATTGCAGGCGCGGACAGCAAAAAAGATTTAGCTGAAGCAAGTAAATATGGCATCACCATTTTAAGTGAAGATCAATTAATCGACTTTATTCGACCAGCAACACTTGGCCGCTAAGCTGCATTAATAGAGGTAGAAAACTATGCTCCAACAGACACATTCACGTAGCGGCTATGCAAGCATGATGATCATGATTTTCATGATTATCTTTACGCTTATTTTTGGCATCAGCGCATTCCTCCAAAACAAACAGATTAAGATGCTGCGCTCTGGCGACACCCAGGGTGAAATCAAACCGAATATTTCGATCATCGCCCTCAGCGATAAAATTCGCGGCGAGCAAGCCGAAATAGCTGAAACAGAAGAACGCATCGCCTTACTTAAAAAGGCCACCCACGCATATGACCGTGAAATCGCTGCCCTCGGCGAATATTACTTTCGTGGTTACACCGACGCTGAAGGCAACGACAAAGCTGCAGCTTTTATCGGCCTCAATGACCGTGCCGATGGCACACCGTTCACCCATCACAATCAAGCCAATAAATTGATTCAACACCATTATGACATTCTTAAAATGTGGGAAGCGCACTACGGCAGTGCCGCACGTCAAGACACCCCTAACCTGAAAGACGCGACCAAAAAATTCCGCGAATCCACCAACGACATAATTAGTGAAGGTGGCGAAGCTGAAGAAAACATTCAAAGCACCATCGACCGTCTCAACGAAGATCTCGACAAACTCAAAGAACGCCGCAGCGAACTCGAAGCTGACTACCGTAATCAATGGAGCATCAAGCAAACCCGCAAAGGTCAGCTGAACGGCCAAATTCGTCGCTTATTAGAATTAGAACTACGCTGGCTCAAGCAACTTGAAAGCGACGGCCAAATTCTACAAACTGGCGTTAACTACAACTTCATTATTGCCAACATTGGTAGCAAAGAAAATGTAAGCGCTGGCATGCGCTTTGAAGTCTTTAGCCATGAAAAAGGCCAATACCAACGCAAGGGCATGTGCGAAGTCATTAAAGTTGACCGCACCATTAGCACCTGTCGTATTGTTGCCGAAGATGATCCAAAGAAAAATCCTATCGCCATTGGTGACCACATTGGCAACCCGGTCTTTGACGCCCATGACCCAAAAACCTTTGTGTTGGCTGGCGAATTTAAACTCTTCAACAAAGATGACCTAGAATACTTTATCACTAAAGCTGGCGGCAAAGTCAGCAAAACACTCAAACCAGGTGTCGACTTCCTCGTTGCAAGCTGGCGTAGTGAAGAAGCACAAGACCAAGCACGTGAATACGATGTTCTGGCCCTTGATGAAGAAACCTTGATTAAGTATCTAGACACCACTTTTGCTACTAAAGCAGCACATAAATAATTCAAGACAATCTACAATTAAAAAACCGGCAGCTAAGTCTGCCGGTTTTTTTATGCCCGACAGTATCTAGTCAGGCTGCACAGCTAGCGCGTTCTCGCCATGCGGGAGATTGTAGCGAAAGACTAACGCTGCTTACGCATATTATTATCAGTCATCCGCCCACTTGGTAATGGCTCGAAATCCAAGCTTGCCGTATCGCCACGCTGCAATTGAAAATAACCGAGCGCTGCAATCATCGATGCATTGTCACCGCAAAAGCGTGCCTCGGGCATATAGAGTGCTAGCCCCTGCTGCGTGGCTTCTTTTTCTAAACGCGCACGTAAAGCAGAATTACATGCGACACCACCACCAAGCGCAATCGACGTACAAGAGCGGTCTTTGGCCGCGCGCAGCAACTTGGCCACCAAACAATCAACGACTGCTGCTTGAAAACTAGCGCACGCATCATTGATACCCTGCTCATCTAGCGTTAAGGGATCCTTCCCCTGGGGACCGCGCACCCGATATAAAAGTGCGGTCTTTAAGCCAGCAAAACTCAAACGGAGATCTTGGTCCCGTATAAATGGACGTGGCAACTTCAGCGCCTGTGGATTCCCGTCGCGTGCGCGACGGTCGATGTTCGGGCCACCTGGATAGGGTAACTCCAAGCAGGCTGCAGCCTTATCAAAGGCTTCGCCAGCGGCATCATCGATGGTCCCACCGAGCAGCTCCAGCTCACCGGGTGCCTGACAATAATAGTAATGGCTATGGCCCCCAGAGGCCACCAAGGCCACCATTGGGTAAGCGACCACCTCATGGCTCAGATGCACAGCGGCCAGATGGGCCTGTATGTGATTAACCGCCAGCAAAGGTTTGGCCATGAAAGCAGCTAGGGCCTTGGCCGCAGTAACCCCACACAGCAAACTACCAATCAGCCCAGGGTAGGCTGCTACGGCGATAGCATCCACAGCATCCCGATCCACTTCAGCAAGGGCTAAGACATCTTCAATCAGCGCTGGCAGGGCCGCAACATGGCCGCGAGCGGCCAATTCTGGTACAACACCACCCCACGCAGCAAAATCATCCGCCTGACTGGCTATCCGCTCAGCCAAGACCCGCTGACCGTCCGCTACCAGCGAAACAGCGGTCTCATCGCAGCTACTTTCTATCCCAAGCACCAATACCATAGCGCGACACGGTGCTTTCTCGGCCATCTATAGCAAGGCCATATCCACGCAGCCAAGTCCAAACAAGTTCCCCAGTGCCTGCTTGCGAAACTCGCCTTTTTCAGGTATTCTACTATACAGTTCCCAGCAACCCACCGAACTGTATCAGGGAATGGTAACAGGGTATTAGCGTAAGGATTACCTATGTCAGCAAATGCAGGTCTCAACATCGATTACATCAACCCCTTCATTGAAGCAACGGTTAATACGTTTCGCACCATGTGTTCGCTGGAAGTTGCCCGCGACCGCATCCTGCTCAAAGGCGATGGCGCTGAAATTTATGGCGTAACTGGCATTATTGGATTGGCTGGAGAAGCCACTGGATCTGTCGTACTGAACTTCCCTGCCGAAGTAGCCATGGCCGCTGTCGGTAGCTTTGTCGGTGAGGTCTACAGCGACATATCCTCTGACGTTGTAGATGGTGTAGGCGAACTGACCAACATCGTTGCCGGTGATTCTAAAAATCGCCTCA
>CBDUFM010000094.1:0-7922 GCA_965366325.1 uncultured bacterium | reverse complement strand
GTTGGCTTCAACCAGGCGTGGATAAGCGATCAAATTAATGTTATTGGCGCTGAGAATGTGGAAAGTCGCACAGCGGCAAATGAACGTAATGCATGGGGGTTGTTGCATGTACATGGAAATCTCGCTGAGTGGACCAGTACGACCTGGGACGGCACTTCAAACCACCATAATCACAACGCTGGCCCATTTAATGTATGTAAGGGTGGCTCTTGGCGCAGGGGTGCGGACCGTTGCCGCAGCGCGGCACGCACGGCACGCGACCCCGCAAAGGCATACGATGATGTTGGCTTTCGCTTTATTATCCGCGACTAGAGCAGCCGATGGCGGAGTGAGCCTTGTTTATTCACCTCACTCTTAAGTCCTAGTTGGCCTGTGCGAGAGTGCTAGGGTCAGCTGTGTAAGTTGCTATGCGACAATGCCTTGCCGCTGCATATGGGCATGTGTGGGGCTGCTGCTGTAGATTCAATTTGAGTTTGGGAATATTTAGATTGAAAATTGTCAAATTTTATGATACTAGCTAGCATCACTGATAAAACGTCTGTTTTGGTGAGTTCATCAACCGTATAAACCCAATGGATAGTGTACATTCTTATGACTATGAATCTGCTTCGTTCCCTCAGTTTTTTGACAGTTTGCGCCTTTTTCTGTACTGCAGTGCAGGCGTCTGAAGCTGAGAACCTCATCGTAAATGGTGATTTTAGCACCTGGGCTGGTGACAAGCCGGCTTCGTGGAACATTCGTTCTTCGGTAGCGTATACAAAGGCTGCGGGCATGAAGGCGGGTAGTCATAGCCTACGCTTACAGTTGGAAAAGGCGGTGCCTGAAAAAAGTGGCGAAATTATTCAAAAATTTGCCATAAAGCCGCAAACCAAATACCGCTTTCGGGGTCAGGTAGCAGGCGAGGCCAATATGGGCATGCTGCAAATTAAACTATTTAAAGGCGGTAAGGAGTTGAAACGAATTAGCTCTAAACGTAATAAAGGCGCGGAGTGGGAGGAGCTGCGACTGACATTTGCCTCTGGTGATGCAGACTCAGCAGCCGCGTTAATGCGTTGGTCACAAGAAGAAGAAAAAATTGGCAAAGCCGTGTCGTTTTGTGATTTAGTGGTAGAGGTCCAGGGACCACTGGTACATAGAGGGCCGGAGCAGCCGCCGCGCGCGGTCACAACCTACAATTCCGTAGGTCTTTACTGGAAACCAACGGGTGGAATGGCCTCACGTCAAGTTTCGGTGCATTATCGCAAGCAGGGTGATCGCAAGTGGTCCGAAGCATTGCCACTGTGGTTTGATGGAACAGAGCATGATGGCGTGGCTTACCAACATGCTGCTGAATATCGTGGGAGTATTGTTTATTTAACATCGAATACGACCTATGAGGCTAAGCTTGCATTGGAGCAGGGGCCTGAACGCATTATTACCTTTAAGACACAGTCAGACGAATTCCCAATTGCGCGTAGTGTAACGGTTCCCGCTAGCAGCGAGGAGGTTTATGTTATTAATGAAGGCGGCTCGGCAGATGAGGGCTACGTATTATATGAAATGCCAGCGGATGTTGCATGGGATGCAAAAAATGCGCTTACGCATCAAGTCCAGGTAAATGCATCTTATGTAATTGTGAAGGGTTTTACGCTAATTGGTGCAAAAAATCATGGCATTAAATTGGGCGATGTGAACAATGTTATTATTGATGATTGTGATATTAGTGGATGGGGTGAAACGGCAGCAAGTGGCCAGGCTAAAAATATGAATGCTGCGATTTATGCAAAATCTCAAGCATTGCAGCGGATCACGATTCAGAATTGTCGTTTACATCACCCACGTAGCGATAGTAATTCGTGGAATCAGCAGCGTCCTGGAACGAAGAGTAAGCACCCAGAAGGACCACAGGGTATTGTGTTTTTTGGTGGCCAAGGTGAGCATGTCATTCGCTTTAACCGTATCTACTCTGACATCGATCATATGTTTAACGACGCCATGGGTGAGTGGCATAATCATAGTTATGGGGGCTTCCTTGTTCGGGATAGTGATGTTCATGATAATTTTGTTTCTCATTGCTGGGATGATGCCTTGGAAATTGAGGGAGCGGATATGAATATTCGTGTTTGGAATAATTACATGGATATGTGCTATGGTGCTATTGGCGCATCAGCGCCTTCCCTAGGCCCTGTTTATTTCTTTCGGAATGTGTATGCGGAATCGCGCAAACATGAGGGCACGGAACATAATGATTTTCGTGGTCATTACATGGTGAAAATTGGCAACCCAAGCGCTAAGTGGACGAATGGTCGCATGTATGTATTTCATAACACAACTCTACAGCCGCCGCCGTTTGAGGGTTCAAAGGATTCGAGCAGCGGCGCACAGTCCGGCTTGGTGTTTACGTCAAAAACAAACCTGCAAGAGAATATTGTGACGAGAAACAATCTTTTTCATATGCGCAAGGCCACGGATTGGGCGATTCGTGATACTCAAAAAACGGCCAGTAACGATTATGACTATGATATGCATAATGGCAAAACTATGTTTCGTGAGGGGTCCCATGCACACGCTATTGAAGCGGCTCCGACCTATAGGCGTGCTGGCGACGGCTTGTTAGAGCTTGCGCCTGGTACGGCCGGACATGATGCCGGCGTCTACCTGCCGAATTTCAATGATGGCTTTGTCGGTAAGGCCCCGGATATTGGTGCTGTTGAAACGGGTAGTGGTGATCGTAAACCGAAATTATGGCCGAATTTTCCTGATGCACCAACGGCTACGATGCTGGAACAAGAATAAATGCAGAGCAGAGAAGACACTCACTATGCGCATTAATCAAACTGAACTGGCTCGACGACTGGAGCTTAGTCAGCGCACCGTATCAGCGGTTCTTGCTGGTACGGGGCGCATCAGTGATGCTACGCGTAAGCGTGTCTTAGAGGCCGCACGTAAATATGGATATGTACGCAATGACTTGGCAATGGGTTTGCGTCATGGTACGACACGTACCATCGGACTTATTTGGGATCATAGTGACCCGTGGGCTGGTGATGGGCTAATCGCACAGCAATTGACGCCCGAAATTCGCAAGGCTGGTTATTCGGTAACGATTGCAGACGCGAGCACGGATACAGAGGTCTTGCAGCAATCCATAGATCAAATGTTGGCGCGTAGCGTGGATGCATTGGTGATCCGTGCCATTCCTTCCCAACTACAAGATCCGGATATACTGGCTCGGCTACGACAAATTAAGGTAGTTATTGCATTAACGCGTGAGGCAATTCCAGATTTTCCAGGCGATGTTATTGTGCACGATCGTAATGCGAGTATTGAGGAAGTGGTTGCTCATTTGGCGAAGACTGGACGTAAGCGTCCACTCATGGCATTGGATATTAATCAGGAATCTAATCCGCCAAAATTAGAAGCATTTCGTCGAGCCTGTGCAAAATACAATATTGGGGACCCAGATAATTTATTATTGCCTTTAATTGCGCCAAGGAATGCGCAGCAATTGGGCGAGACCCACCGCGAGGGTTTACGTGCCGCGTATCCGGGCCCAATTGATGCAGATGCAATTTTTTGTTTTAACGATATGGGTGCGATGTATCTGATGCGTGAATTGCAAGATCGCGGCATGCGTATCCCAGAAGACATAGCTGTTATTGGTTTTAATAATCTTCCCATTGCAGAAGTTTGGCAGCCACCGCTTGCAAGTGGCGATCGTTGTCCAGCCTTAGTTAGTGCTCAGATAGACCGCATGCTGCGTGAGCGCCTTGCTGATCCAGATCAAGCGATGCGACACGAGTTTGTACCGATGAAATTCATTTGGCGAGAATCTGCAGGGTAATTTCCTATGAGACCAAGTATTTCTGTTAAAAATTGTGTCTGTCGATTGCTTGTGAGTACGTCTAATCGCGTGTATACTTTTGTGTACTGTCTGCTGAACATGCGATCATGTCTTAGGGGTATGGGATGAATCCACGATTGAGATGCTCGTATCTTAGCAAACGCAGCGCATTTGTGTGCGTGCCTTTTGCCGCGTTTACCCTGATTGAGTTGTTGGTGGTGATGGGGATTATTGTTGTGCTCGGCTCAATGTTGTTGTCGTTTGTGTCGATGGGCTTTCAAGGAAGTGCGCAAAGTAGTACCAAGGCATTATTGAATACGGTTGCGATGGCGGTGCACGAATTTACCAATGAAACCGGCGCTGTACCTTTGCCACGCGGTAGCAAAGATGACCCAGAGTCGGGGACCTGGTACCCCCAAGATGATACTGGCTCTTGGGAAAAACAGCAACTCTGGTGGCGATTAACGACGCCAATGACGATCCAGCAGCAGGCTACCTTGTATGATAAAGGCAAGGCGGCGGATTTGGCTGCGGACCCATTTCAAGATGTAACGACGTTTAAGCGGATGCATGGCTCTGGTGCTGCCGCAGCTTATAAACAGGTCATGGCTTTTGTCGGCACAGAATATGGTTATGGCGATGCGTATTTTACAGCGAATTATCGCCGAACGAATGCAAGTGGTGGATGGTATAAGGGTGATGATGGTTATGGGACCTATGACAACCGTAGTAGGTTGGCATGGTATAAGATTCAATTTCTTGCGATAAAGGGCGCGATTGCGAAGGATTTAGCTGAGCGGACTTTCCTCACATTCCCCTGTTTGGAATTGGATGAAGCATTTGTGCGTGAGCAGTGCGTGGTTGATGCATGGGGGAACCCAATTATTTATGCGGCACATTCCACGGCACGTATCCCTGCAGCACGCCCATGGACGAAATATCCAGAAATGGAAGCGCCATCTTTTGGCCGCAACGCACTGAGTGATCGCAATGGTGATGGAGCCATTAATCGTGCAGATTGGTCAGTGCTGCCACCAGAGATAGCTGAGCCTATTGACCATAATGGTGACGGTGCTGTTGATGCGGCGGATACGGTATTTCAATTTGATAGAAATGCCGATGGCCGCATTGACGAAAGTGACTGGGGTAGTGTGTTGTGGAATTCCTTGCCCGGCCGTGAAAATAGTTTTTTCTTGGCTAGTGCTGGTGCAGATGGCTTATTTAATGCATTAGTCGCTGGTACAGAGAATGATGATAATGTTAACTTATTAGAAGAATATAATGAGTAATAAGCGATATTATCAGCGTGCTGGCTTTACACTGATAGAGTTATTGGTAGCGATTAGCATTATTGCGATGTTGACTACTATGATCTTTTTCGTTCAGGAGCAAAGTGACGAGGAGATTGTGGCGCTCGATGCAATTGCCTTGCGTGATACTTTGCTGCAAGCACGAAGTTTAGCGATTAGCACTGGGAATGCCCATGGTGTGGCTTTCCATATTGAAAATGCTGGTGATGGGTCTGTATTAAAAAATGCATCTATTCACGACAACAAAGAATCGTTTGTGAGTCGCCATTGGTATGCCATAATTGGTCCAGACAAAGAGTCATACGATTATTCAAAATCGCGCGATCGTGGTGGGGAATTGCCGCCATTAATAAAGCCTAGCCATAATGACGCTGATACATTTTTAACACTTGCCGAGTATGTGGCTGTTTTTGAAAAGGCTCAGATCGGTCCACGCCGCTATTTGTCTGCGGGTGTACGTTTCTTGGCTCTATCAGACCTAGATATTGTGTATAAATATAAAAAAGGGAAAAGTGGTGCTGATGATCGTGTGCCCGGTGATCATTTTACTTCGCCACGGCCATGGTTTGGTTATTATGATGAGGATAGCAAAACCTTATATCCATGGGGTGCTTATAATAGAGCCATTGATGCAGCGGCCTATATTCCGACCACCGGCTTAGATTACGAAGGTTATGATGGTCAAATTCCCTATGATGCGGCTCTTGATACGAATGTGAGCCCAGCGGAAGTGTGGGGGCGCATTCAATTGGTTTGGGATTTCAATTCACAAACAGCCTCTGGTTCAACAGCGACGTATGCAAGCATGGTCGGGTCATGGCATCAGGATGCGAGTACATTGTATGGGCGTAGTCTGAAGTATATGGGACCCGATACGCAGTATCTTGCCAATAAGCCACGGCCAATAGTGAATGCCCATTGGTGTGATTTTATGATCTATTTTTTACCAAGTGGCATAGCGAAGGTGACTGACGGGCATAGCAGGCATTTTTTTATGAATAGAAATGCGTACAATTCAACAGCGCGAGGACGCGGTGAAATGAGCATTGCGTTTGAGGCAGAGCGCGTTGGCGGTTTTGCGATAACTGTCGCCCGTGATGTAGACCCTGAGCGTGATGCTGAATTGTATACGGAAGAGAATCCTTTGACCGGGCAAGCGGCCTATAATAAGTTTAATTCAGTGGAAGAAGCTTTTGCCAGTATAACACCGTTTAGACGAATCCATGTCGATCAGGCAACGGGTCTGGCAGAGATACGCAGTAACGAGCATCCCCATTTGCAGATTAAGCCTGAAGATTTATTGGCTCACGATCCTTATCCGCGAGTTGGCGACTAAATGAGCGTTATGCGGAGGGTTTCTGCGTTTACCTTGTTGGAGGTTATGCTAGCGCTCGCTGTATTGGTGACCGGCTTAACGTCTGTTATATCAATCTATATGGTATCGCTTACATGGATTGAGGAGATTCGTGTAGATTTAACGGCTTTACAATCAGGGCGCATCGCATTGGTGGATGCAGGTGCCTTGCGTGCAGCAGATAACAAGCCTTTAAATCAAAGTAATTTAGATATCCAAGCTAAGGGTTGGTTGAATGATTACTATATTGTTCGCACGGTTAAGCGGCCGACGCATATTATTCATCCTTTAAGTGCTGGGACTTATATCACAGTGCGGATACAGGTTTATTATGGTGGAACCGATGAAGACGGCTTATTGGCACATGATTTTAGCTGTGATCAAATAATACCAGCTGGATATGCACCATGAGTATCAGTGGGCAACGTGGTTTCACTTTGATGGAAATATTGGTGGCATCGACCATCTTTGTTAGCCTGATGGGTATGGTGACCTTTGCTTTTGATCGTATTTCGAATGGTGGGAAGAAAGGCCTGCAGATTTTAGAGTTGCACACTCGGGCAGATGCAATCCTGCGTTATATGGAAGCGGATGTGCGCAATACACCTAATATTGCGGCACTCCATTTGCAAAAAGCAACGTTAAGTGAGCCCGGTACCTTTACCTTTATGAAGCAGGTTAACGATACCCATCCCTATTTTACTCATTTGGGTCATAGTGTTCCTGATCATAATCCATTTGAATCGACGAGTGGTCAAAGTTTCCGCTTAACAGATTTAATTTGGGTGCGCTGGGAATGGGAGAATGGAAGCTTTAGGCGCGGTCAGTCTCGCATTAACCAACGCAAGGAGTCTGGGCGACAATGGGCAAGTGGCAGTAATGATAGTCCCAAACGTTATGCGTCAGTGAGCATGCGTTGGGTGCGTGAGGTGATAATAAAACGCGGCTTCCCGTTGGGGATACAAACCAATGGTATTCCACCAACGTTTCAGCGTCATTATGATTTTTTTGAAGGACAGGGAACGGCTAAGCCTATAGATGCTGTAACTGGCGAAGTAGATGCAGGTCCCGGCGATAAAATTAATATCTACAAAGTGGTCGGTGGCGCTTGGCAATACACAAAGGACTATAGACATTTATCCGAAATTTTTGACTGGGAAGATTCTCCGTGGCGTACGGCAAGTTTGGATCGACAGGGCGGTGATCTGCGGCACTTGTATACGACACTTGAATGTGGCAACGAGGACCCCTTGACTGATCCTAATGCCTATGCCGTGCGTAATCAGGATGGGAAATCTATTAATAAAGATCGTTTGAATCTTGTTGGTGCGGACGATGAAGATGCATTTGGTCAAAAAATTTATCCATGCCAGATTTATGAATTATTTAGCGGCCTTGAGTATGTGGAAATCGACTTGATTAAACAAGATGGAAA
>CBDUFM010000093.1:0-8063 GCA_965366325.1 uncultured bacterium | reverse complement strand
TTGGCTGCATCACCCTCGGCGAATACCCGCATTCAAACAGCGTCACTGAACTCCCCTCGTTTCCTGATGTAGAAATAGTTATTAATGGCGCCACTGACATCATTAATCGCTCGACCATCGTTTCTTTAATCGAGCAATTATTAAGTGACGTCAACGAAGCCGAAAGCCTCAGCCAAGAATTAGTTTCTATCTATGGTGACCTCGCCGCGCTCGAAGAATTAGGTAATGGGCTACCAACCTGTAATAGTATTGCAGACATTGCCGCGCATACCGGCAATGTGATTAGCCAGAAAATTGCCGCCATGGGTTGTTGTGTCATTGTCGATGATAACGGCGACTGGGAATCTGCAGGCGTTTGGGGTGGTGCCATTCGCTGCGATCTCAGTGATAAATCAGCTCTACAACAATGTCTCGACAATCGCCGCCCCTTAGTTGTTGACCGTGGCCCGCTGCCCAATGTTTTAGCAGCTGATGCAGAATCTGGTTCGTGGTGCGCCATCCCCATGATTAACGACCAACGCGCCGAAGGATTAATTAGTCTTGCGCGTCATGACGGTGACGCATTTACCAGCAAAGATGCCAAGCTTATCGATATTATTGCAAGCCAAGTAGCCACCTACATTTTAAAAATACGCCAAGAAGAAAATTTGCGCCACGCTGAAGTTTTAGCGCACGAAGTCAGTCTCGCTGGCGGTATTCAGCAGAGCCTCTTGCCCAAAGCGCCGCCACCAATTCAAGGCTATTCGATTAGCGGTCGCCTCAGCACCGCTGAAAAAGTTGGCGGCGATTACTTTGATCATATTTTTGATGGGCGCTTCGTGACGCTGGTCGTCGCCGATGTCAGCGGCCATAGCGTCCCAGCAGCCCTCGCCATGACCATGGTACGCACCGCGCTCCGCTCCGGAAATGACATGCACTCGGGACCCGCAGCCCTTCTAAACAGCATGAACCAACACCTCTGCGATGACCTCGCCGAAGCTGGCCTCTTCGTGAGCCTGCTGATTACGCGCATCGATACCAGCACCGGCTTCTACCAAGTTGGCTGCGCCGGGCATCCACCGATGCTCCACCGGCTGAACAATGGCCAGGTTCAATGCGTCGACGCCGAGGGCATGATTCTAGGCTTCCACAACGAGGCCATCTACGAAGAAACAGAAGGCATCCTTGCCGACAACGAAAGCCTCCTGCTCTACACCGATGGCATCCTCGAAAGCCAAAATCGCCAACAAGAAATGTTTGGCCAAGAACGACTCGAAGCACTGCTGAGCAAAGCAGATATGGACTCCGACCGAATTCTCAACAGCATCGAGCACGCCCTCTTCCATTGGTCGCAGGGCAAGCAAAGCGACGACTGCACCATGCTCTCGATCGTCCGCTCAAACAACTAGACGACTGCCTCGTATTCAATTGCGTAGCGGCAAAATGTCCCTAGCCTGCACGTCCTCAGAAAATAAAGGAGCTGAAAATGGCAGCAGAATTCACAGAAGCCAACTGGGAATCAGAAGTTCTCAACAGCGATAAACCTGTATTGGTCGATTTTTGGGCCCCATGGTGTGGTCCTTGTAAAATGGTTGGTCCAATCGTAGAAAAACTCGCCGGCGAAATGACCGATGTGAAAATTGGTAAATTGAACGTTGACGATGCACCTGCAATCGCACAAAAATACGGTGTCATGAGCATTCCAACCATGATCCTATTTAAAGGTGGCCAAGAAGCAGCGAAAACACAAGGCTTTCAACCAGAACCTAAGTTGAAAGAATTCATCGCTAGCAATTCTTAATCAAACGTTTTTCACACACTTAAAACGGCGTCCATTTGGGCGCCGTTTTTTGTGATCAAATGTAGCCTGAACCTGAAATAGGTACGCGCTTATTTTAAAAAGTCAGAAACCGTTTTTAAGCGATGCTGGCGTTGACCTAATTTGGGTCGACAAGCGAGCAAGCCCTTGGTGTAGGGATGCTGCGGATTCTTAAAAATATCGACCGTCGTACCCTCTTCGACTTTTTCACCATTCCACATAATCACCACGCGGTCCGCCAAATCAGCAACGACGCCCAAATCATGAGTAATAAACAGTACAGCCATCCCACGCTCGCGCTGCAAGCGTTTAATCAAATCTAAAATTTGCGCCTGAATCGTTACATCCAAAGCTGTTGTTGGCTCATCTGCGATCAAAAGCCCCGGATCACAGGCCAAGGCCATCGCAATACACACACGCTGACGCATGCCACCAGACAACTCATGTGGATACTGGTCCATACGCTGCTCAGGTTCCGTAATTCCCACCGCATGAAACAATTCTAATATCTTTGCACTACGCTGAGCCTCATCCAAATCCGTATGCAACTCTAATGACTCACCAACCTGACGCCCACAAGTCCACGTCGGGTTCAAGGATGTCATCGGTTCTTGGAAAATGATGCCGATATCGTTGCCACGTATTTTCTGCATTTGCTCGTTACTATATTTGACTACATCGTTGCCGCGCCATAAAATTTGACCCTGTGGATAGGATGCGGGTGGCGTCGGCAATAAACGCATAGCTGACATCGAAGACACTGATTTACCGGATCCAGACTCGCCAACCAAGGCAACTACTTCACCTGCATGAATTTTAAAATTCAAACCGCGAACAGCATCCACCTGACGCTTACCATTATCAAAATGTACATGCAAATCTTTAAATTCGAGAAGGACCTCGTTAGTCATGCATTAACCCTTCACGTCCATAGCTTCACGCAACGACTCACCTAGAATGTTCAGCGCCGTAATAATCCCAAAAATAGCAATCCCTGGAACATAAATTAACCAAATATATTGTATATTTTGCCGACCCTGATTCATTAAATCACCCCAACTTGGCGCATTGGGGTCGCCAAGTCCAATAAAGGCGAGACCACTCTCTGCACCAACTGAACCAGCTATACCAAAGGTAGCCGCAATCAATAATGGCGCTGTTATATTTGGCAAAACATGGCGAAACATAATTCGCCAACCCGGTAGACCCATACTGCGTCCGGCTAACACATAATCACGACTCATCTGTGCTAAAAATTCCCCACGAATTAGGCGTGCGGTTCCCGCCCAACCAGTCAAACCTATCACAGCCATCATAATAAACACGTTGCGTCCTGTCATAGCTACAACGACCATAACAAGGGGAAAGGTTGGAAATGACATCATTACCTCGACGGTGCGCTGCATAAACAAGTCAACCCAACCTCCAAAGTAACCCGATAAAGCACCAAATACCGTGCCTATAAACAGCGAGATACCCGTCGCAACCAAGCCAACGGTTAGACTAATGCGCGCGCCGTAAAGCATACGCACAAACACATCGCGACCACGCACATCTGTACCCAATAAAAAGCGTTGCTGGGTATGCTTATTCATAGTTAACGGTGCTTTTAAGTTTGCACCTTCATACGTTTGCTCAAAACCATGCGTAACCACAGGGAATATTGCAAAGACCTCTTCTTTGCGCTGTTCATAGGTATTGGTTGTAGCCTCCTGGATAGGACGGTTATCCCACAGCGCTCGCCATTCGCCATCAGCAGGAATAAATGGCACCATACACATCAACCATAGCAGGGTAATAGCAAGGAGTGACCACAAAATACACACATTGACGGCCACTCGTTTTCTCAGGAAAAAACCAACAGCCACTAAAAAAGGCAGCATCAACGCTATAATATTAAATAACAAATCGTGGCGATGGACAAATTCCAAGCGATTAAACAAGCTGCTTATGACTGGAAAAGAAAGGCCGTCCTCATCCCACCACAGCAACGCGATTTCAGAGGCAATAAACGGTGCGTAAACACCGATAAGCAAAATAATCGCCACGGCCCACATGCCAATTATCGCAGAACGCTTCTGCACGAAGCGCTGCCAGACCATCTGCATCGGCGATAATTGCGGCTTATGCATATTGATTCCTAATCCGAGGATCAACTATCGCGTACATGATGTCAGCAATTAAAAAACCAACCATTAACAAGGACACCGAAATAACCGCCGAACCCATCACCAATGGCGCATCCTGTTGCAGCACCGCATTTAAGAGCAGCAAGCCAAGGCCATCAATAGTAAAGATTGTCTCTACGATAATAAAGCCACCAAACAATTCACTCAGCAAACCAGCACCCAAGGTCACCATCGTGACCATACTGTTACGCATACTGTGCCCATAGACTATCTGATCTTCCGTCGCACCCTTAGCGCGCGCCGTCCGCACATAATCCGCGTTTAATTGTTCTAATAAATTACTGCGCATATAACGAGACAGGACCGTGAAACTCGCATAAGTTAATACAATGAGTGGCAACAAACCATGCCAAATTAAATCCATAATGTAAGCCGGTGTTCCCATCCATAAAGAATCTGGCGAAGATAATCCACGATGCGGAAACCATGCCGGTCCAGCAGCCGTATCTGTGCAAAAATGGTACAACAGCAGAGAACCGATAAAAAAGCTCGGCAATGACCAAAGAAAGAATAACGTATTGGTTGTCACCTTGTCTTCCAAAGTCCCCTTACGTCGCGCACTGCGAATTCCCAAGGGAACCGCTATACCCCACGCTATTATAATGGAAAACACGTTTAGCCACAGGGTCACCTGCCAACGTTCAGCAATTACATCAAAAACATAACGCTTCTTGGTCTCACTCCATAAACTACCAGTAAACAGCTTGGTCATGAACACCGTAAAGCCGGTTTCACCAAAGAGCGCCGCCCACTTTCTTCGATCACGCTCATACACATCCGCATATTGCTGATACCACGTCAAGATATGTGAACGTTTTTCAGCGTAGCGATCATCCTCAATCTTGAACCCCTGGTCCATTTCGTTCGTAAACGAAATGGCCATATTTTTTATCTCAGAATTACGACCCTGAATTTTCCGTAGCTCCTCGACAGAATATACATCCACATCCTCAGGGTTTAAGGCGGTATGTGCACACATCATAAAAATATGGCTCGCAGGCCCGTGCAGTGGCTTAAGAGCGTCATCTTCTAGGATGGCCACCAAAGGCTGCACCAACAAATGACCCGATAACATCAGCTCTAACTCGCGTTCAAAACGCTTACTCTCACGAAGTTCTTTTCGTGCCTGAATAGATCTTATCTCAGCAGCCAACTCCTCTTTATCATAAAAGCCGCGCGTATTGATCAGGGCCGGCAAGTCCTTACCCGTTCGCTTCATGCGACCGAGGTAATTCTTGAGATTTGACTGTGCCTTTTCTGCATCACGGGAGCCAGCATCCTCCTGCCCCTGTCCACCTGACATTTCATAACTCAAAGGTGGTCGCTGAAGGCGCAGGACTCCGAAGTTGATAATAAGTATTACCAAAAAAGTTGGAATCATCCATAAAACACGACGTATTAAATAAGCGAGCATGAATTATTTCTGGTCAAAATGCCATTTTAACATACTTCGGTTAAACAATGGATGATACTCATCCAAACCGCTGGTCACACCTCGGACGGCTTGAGACTTGTCACGGTCTTTGTTTTGCCAAATAAACACACCCTCACCACTACGGAAAAAGGTGTAAGGCTGCTCATCATGAATGATGCTTTGAAATTCCTTAGCAATCTGAATGCGCTCAGCCTGTTCAAATGTGTCGCGCAATTTCACAGCGATTTCATCTGCACGCTTATTAACAAAGCCACACAAATTACTACTGCGCGGCTCTTCAGCAAACTTGGAATGCCATAACTGAAAGAAATCCACTTCAAGCCCAAATCGCCAGCCACCTGACACGGCATCAAAATCTTTGTCTTCATAAACACGCAGCAATTCCTTCCACTCATAGTTAGTTGGCTCCATAATGACACCGATTTTGCGCAATTCATTCTTATAGATAATAAGCGTGCTATCCCACTCAACACTGTTTGCATAATATTTCACGATAAATTTAAAATCCACTTTTTTACCATTCACCAAGCGATCGCGCACACCATCATTGTCGGTATCTTTCCAGCCCGCCTCATCTAGTAATGCCGCAGCCTTAGTGAGATCGTAATCATAATCCTTCAGGTCCTTATTATAATAAATACTATCTGGATGAACATTAGTAACCTGCGGACGACCAATGCCATAATACACCTCTTCTATTAGACGTTGCTTAGGGAATGCATGCGTCATCGCTCGTCGCACACGCTTATCTTCAAAAAATGGCTTCCGCATGTTCCAGCCAATATACGAATAAGAGCTACTTTTAAATTTCTCCCAGCCAAAAGCGCCTTCACGGCCAGCCTTCGGATTATTCTTATCCAAAGCCGCAAAACGTGAATCGGTCCCATCAAGAACCTCACGCTTATACTGAGTTGCCGACATACTATGATAATGCACATCGCCATTTTTAAATCCGGTTAATTGTTGATCCGGCTGCTTAACCTCACCATCCCATTCAATTTCATCAAAGTGATATAATTTTCCAAAATAATCTGGATTACGCTTAAACCTAATCATCTTGTCAGGCTCATATGCATCTAACATATAGGCACCAACACCGATTGCCTCACGCGCCTCATCAAACCAATGTTGATTGAAGGTGATCCCATAGACTTCTTCGCCCAATCGGGTTCCGTCCGCATTAAATTCATAGACGTGACGCGGCAATGGCTCCAACGCCAAGCTTGATTGAATACTTACATAAACCTTTTTCTTCCATTTAATCTGCAATTCTAGTTCACTAATTGCTTTAACTGACTCTATATCTTCTAGATAAGCCTTAGCCTGCGGTGCCTCAACATCAGGATGCATGCTCGTATCGTAAGTAGCCTGAAAATCAGCAGCCGTGAGTTTTACCTTTTTATTCAACCATTCATAACCCGGCTTTTTAGCAATGCGGGGTATATGCCAGTAAACATTATCTCTAATCGTGAAGGTATAGGTTAAATAATCATCTGAAATTACACAAGACGTCGCCAAGCCTTCGCCCCACAATTGTGGATGCTTAGGGTGCGTATCACCCAAGCTACCATTCATCAGACCATGGGCATTACTAGCGGTTGCTGAGTTCTCAACAATTGGGTTAAGCCCCTTAGGTGCTTCAACAAAATACGTTAAAGTTCCACCGGAGTCCTTCGCATGGTAATGGCTAGCATCGTAGGGAAGTAAAAAGTTCTTTCCGAGCTTCGGTACGCCATCGCGATCTGGATCTACAACAGCAGATTGACCAGCGTTCGCAGTACCATTATGGCTCACACCATTTTTTGCCACCTGCTCTAAAAGTTCCTTGAGCTGCTCCTGCTGCCTAACCAAGGAAGACTGGCTTGCCTCAATCCGCTCTGCAAAAGCCAACATTCTTTCTGGCTCACGCGATTTATCTAAAATCTGAGCAGCCAATAAAAGCACAACCAAACCCAGCAGTGCTACTTTTATCTTATCCATTATTTACCTCGATATTAAAATTCAGGTTCTTCAATGCGGTAGCGTGCAACATCTTCCAACCATAGGACGCGTTCGTGCATAGCCTTGCGTAGGCGATCAATGTCGCGGCCTTTGCCGCCTGGCAATTTACTGAAGTTTGCTGCAGGGGCATTGCTGATGCCGGAGAGGATTTCACAGGTATCGTCCACGGCGCGCGCTGCCAGGAGCAACTCGGTATCTTGCTCCAAGAGCATGGCTTCTTCGCTGCCCAGTTCATAAGCATTTTCGGCAGCGTCGCTAAAATGTTCTTCCATGTAGCTCGCCAATTGTAGCAGCTCATCATTGAGGCGACGCACAGCATTGGTGGCGCTTTCGCGCTTCGGTGCACTGGGACGTTCAATTGCTTCGCCAACGGCCTTTTCCAATCCTGCATGAAATGCACTGACAACTTCCTCGAAGATAGCGTGCAGATTCTGTGCGTATTTACTGGCTCCGCGACCACGAATTATACTGTCGACATCTCGCGACAACAACACGGGTAATGCGGCAATTCCACCGCTCACATCGACACTGATTGTTGAGGATACCGCTGGGGCGCCCTCTTCATCACGAATGGCCTTAATTAATTTGACCATCTCACGGAATACCTTTTTCCAGCCACGGAACTCGCGGGTCAAGCGCT
>CBDUFM010000092.1:0-8223 GCA_965366325.1 uncultured bacterium | reverse complement strand
ATGAATTACCTTGCTGAACTGCGCATGCGTCATGCGCGACGTTTATTGTTAGATGATTATCGTCAAATTGCGGATATTGCCGAACAGGTGGGTTATGCTGATGCTAATTATTTTGCTCGTCAATTTAAGCAACGGCATGGGATTAGTCCGCGCGCATGGCGTAAGCAACAATTGGTTTAATTGTTCTAGTGCTTTGTGCTCATCCTGGCATAGTGGTGCTTGCTACTTTTTTTTATAATGCAGCGCTGTATAAGTCGTAGATGTCTAATGAATATGTCGTTAATTATGATGAAGCTTGTGTCCCTGCGTACACCTTACCTGCCTTGTTGGTTATGCAGGATGGGACGCCGGTAGAAGATCCGGCACAGTGGCCAGCGCGCCGCAAAGAGATCCTAGACCTTTATAAAGAGCAGATATTTGGGCATGCCCCTGAGTTTGATCCTGCGCACTGTACGATGTCCTTTGAACTGTTGGAGTCCGGTAGTGCATTGGATGGTCGAGCCCAGCGAAAGCAGATTGCTGTGCATCTGAAAACGGAGGCGGCGACACTGCGTTTTGTTATTTTGCTGTATGTACCGCAGGGTCTTGCTGCTGCACCAGCATTTGTGAATTTAAATTTCCATGGAAATCATACGATTCATGATGACCCCGCTATTTTAATAACAGATGCTTGGGTGCGTGAGGCTGATTGCAGTGAAGGTAATCAAGCAAGTGAAAAAGGCCGCGGCTTTTCAGCTTCTCGTTATGCCTTAGATGATATTATTGCGCGCGGCTATGCCCTGCTGACCGTCTATTATGGTGATCTCGATCCTGATTTTGATGATGGTGCACAAAATGGTTTACATGGTTTATTTCCTGGCGCGCCTGCGACAGTCGCAGCCGAGGCCCGTTGGGGTAGTATTGCTGCATGGTCTTGGGGATTGCGCCGTGTTATGGATTATTGCGAAACGGATGAACAAATTGATCACCAACGTGTTGCGGTAATGGGACATTCACGTTTAGGGAAAACTGCCTTGTGGACAGCTGCGCTTGATGAGCGCTTTGCCTTAGTGATATCTAATAATTCAGGTTGTGGTGGCGCAGCGCTATCGCGGCGCTGCTATGGTGAAACGATTGGCATTATTAACCGCCAATTTACGCATTGGTTTTGTAAAAATCACCGCCATTACGACGAGAATGAATCAGCATTGCCGCTCGATCAGCATATGTTAATTGCCCTTCAAGCACCGAGGCCGGTTTATGTAGCGAGTGCCGTAGAAGACAGGTGGGCCGACCCTAAAGGTGAGTTTCTATCTACATACCATGCCGGGGAACTGTATCAATTATTGGGTAAACAGGCTTTGCCGCAGTCAGAACAGCCAGCATTAAATCAGCCACTACAAACGGATATGGCTTATCATATACGTGACGGAGTGCATGATGTGACCAGCTTTGACTGGCACGCCTTTTTGGATTTTGCGGACAAACATTTTACCTAATTGCTGCAAAAACCATTGCGAGCTGTGTGGGAGCGCCGTGCTCGTCGCTTAATGTGTCTCAAAAAATAATATATTAATGGCGATAGTGATTTAAATCGGCGTTCATGGCATCGAGCGCATGTCGTGCTGCTGCTGCCCAGTCGTCATCGGCCCAGCCGTCTTGCTGCCATGCACCAATGATGCCGCGTGATGAATTAACTAAGACCCCTTGTCCGTCATTACGCATACCAGCGAGTGCATGTTCCGCACTACCACCTTGAGCGCCGTAACCAGGCACGAGGAAGATGCTATTGGGCATGTGTTGACGCAGGCACTCGGCTTCTTGGGGATAAGTCGCACCAACAACGGCGCCGATGTCACTGAGTCCACATTGGCCGAGACGCTTTGCGCCCCATTGGTGCACAAGTTTGGCCATCTCTTCCATGACTGTGCTATCGGCACAAGTTTTATTTTGTAGTTCACCGCTTGATGGGTTCGAAGTTTTGACCAAGGCAAAGACGCCGTGTTCGCTGTGTTCATCGAGAAAGGGTAAAATGCCATCACTGCCGAGGTAGCCATTGATGGTTAGCCATTCCGCATCTACGGCGGCAACCGGCTGTTTATGCAGGCCTTGTGCCTGACCAAGCCATGCTTCTTGATAATGAGTCGCGGTTGAGCCAATGTCATTGCGTTTGCCATCCACGATAACCGCCATGCCGAGCGATTTTGCATGCGCAATGCTGGTTTGACTGCGGCACAGTGGCCAGCAATGGCATCAAGAATTTTGAGGTTGAAGCTGAGGAATGCTGCAGCAACTGCTTCGCGGGTGTCGCCGTGCTTGCTGACCATTAGGGCAGCTAGCGTCGGAGGAATCAAGTTAGGGCGTGGGTCGAGACCAACGCAGGCTAGCGATTGGCTGGTTTTGATAGCTTCTGTGAGTTTGTCGGCGACGTGCATGGCACATGTCGTAGTTCGGACTGCGACCCACACAAGGGGCCGACCATGCGCTGGGTGTATTCCCGACTATTGTATCGCGAGCAGTTGCTCGGATGTATCTTAGCTTATAGTTTCAAAGATGCGAAAGTCCGTAAATGCATGATGACGCGGGAGTAAAGCCGTCGATTGAGGCGATTATGCTTCAAAAGTACGCAGAGGGCGACGAATCGGCGTTGGATGAGTTGGTATCGCTGTATCAAGAGCCTGCGTATTGGGTGGCGCGTCATGTCGTACACGATGACGATATCGCGCGTGACATAGTCCAGGATGGCTTCATACGCGTCCTGCGTAAGCCCGAACTCTATAATCCACAACGGCCATTTAAGGCCTGGTTCTTGCAGATTGTGCGCAACCTGTCGATTGATTACCTACGTAAAAAGCGCCCCAATGCGGTGCAAGTTTTGGCCGAATCCGCAGTTGGTGATGATGAGGGTACAACGGTTGGTCCATTGGCACAACAGGAGTTACGTGATAAAATCCAATTTGTCATGAGTCTGGTTCCGGAGAAATACCGCGAACTGTTGATCTTGCGTGATGTTGAGGGTCATGGGGCAGAAGAGATAGCCACGATGACCGATGTGGATTATGGAACGACGCGCTGGCGTATTCACAATGCGCGCAAACTGTTCCGCAAGGCCTGGATCGAGCATTACGGCGAAGATATTAGTTCCTAAGCACGGGCAGAGTGCTCATCGTTAGCAGCGGGGCCTTGAGCACGGCACGCAGGCGCGGCTAGCGCAGCTCCTCGGTTTGACTTCAGACGCTGCGCCCTAATCTCCGAGGCCTGCTTGGGAGCACGTGCGGTAGATGATAACGGTCATCGATAACTACGACAGTTTTACCTTTAATCTGGTTCAGTACCTATGGGAATTAGGTGCCGAATTGCAGATATATCGTAATGACGAAAAAACAGTGGCAGAGGTCATGGCTGAAAAACCAGCCAAGATTTTGATATCGCCCGGCCCTTGTGATCCGAATCAGGCGGGTATTTCGGTACCGCTCATCTTAGCAGCCGCTGATCAGCGGATTCCACTGTTTGGTGTCTGTCTTGGTCATCAATCCATTGGTCAAGCCTTTGGTGGGGTGGTTGAAGGTGCCGATCGTTTAATGCACGGTAAAACATCTGAAATCCGCCATGATGGGAAGGGTGTTTTCGCCGGCTTGCCAAATCCTTTTACGGCGACGCGTTATCACAGTCTGGTTGTGAATAAAAACTTGCCGTCTTGCTTAGAGGCAAGCGCATGGACCTGTGATCAAGAAGAGTTAATGGGTATTCGCCATCGTGAATTGCCTATCGAGGGTGTGCAGTTTCATCCTGAAAGTTTTTTAACGAACTGCGGTAAAGATTTGTTGCGTAATTTTGTGGAGAATATTTCATGAGCGATGTGCCTACTGGTGTTTTTGTATCGGCAAGTGATCCGGCGACTATTAATGATGCATCGGATTATGTTGCGCCGACTGCGAGTTCTGTGGCAACCGTAGATGCTCCAGCAGCAGTTGAAGCTGCTGACGCGACGGACACGGGCGACCTGGCTGTAGATGGTGAAGCGCGCCTAGTAGACCATGAAGTTGACACCCCTTTAATTGAAGCAATTGATGTGCATGAAATTAAAGATGCCGTCGATCAAGACGAGGAAGGTGTGGTTGATAATGATTTTGCGCCCGACGTCCTCGACATGGAGCCAACGGAACTGCGCGGCGTCTTAGAGGCGCTCTTATTAGTGGCAACCAAGCCAATGAAGATTGAGCGTATTGAAAAATGCTTACCTGGTTCTCGGCGAAAATATCTCGAAGGCTTTTTGCGTGGTATGGCAGAACGTTATACCCGTGATCAGCGCGGTTGGGATTTACGTCAAATAGGTGGCGGTTGGCAATTATTGACGCGTGTACATTTTCATCCTTGGGTGCGCCAGCTCGATAAGAAAGAACTGCCAACAAAATTGAGCAAGAGTGCGATGGAAACTTTGGCTATCGTGGCCTATAAGCAGCCAGTTGCTCGTGGTAAAATTGAAGACATTCGTGGTGTCCAGTGCGGGCCGATGCTGCGTCAATTAATGGATATGCATTTAGTGCAGGTTGTCGGTCGTGATGATGATGCCCTGGGGCGTCCACTTTTATATGGAACCAGTGAAAAATTCTTGGAACGTTTTGGTTTGTCTTCACCAGAAGATTTGCCTAGACAACATGAATTCGGGGGCTGATAGCGCGTCGTGACACGTATTGGCTATGCAATTGCAAGCGGCATCCTGCTGTTTTTGGTTTATTACCTGACGCTGGCTGATGATCCTGATGCTGTTATTCGTGTCTTCCCAGAGCCCCTTGGTGCAGAGTTTGAACTGCGCACGCCTGGCTGGCACCAAATAATAGATGGTGAAAGCTTACTGGTGAATGATGTCGCGCGCCCCTTGGTGGCGAGCAAAGCTAAAAACTTGGGGAAATATTTAAAAAAAGTCAGTGCCCGTGCGCAGCATGTGATTGAGGACGTGGAGGCGCAGGTTCTTCCCGATTATGGCTTAGACGGCAGTCGTGAACTGCGCTATGCTGATCAGCGCTATCGCTGGGCTCAAGTAGATGGTCAGGGTTATATTTGGCATGAGCAGCAGCAGTGTATTTATAATGTGAATAAAAATTATGTTGAGCAGTTGGATTCCTATGCCAAGCGCATGGATAATAATCAATTAATTAGTATTGCGGGTAAAATAGTCCGTATGGAAATTGATGATCTTTTATTGGAGCGCGTTACGCGCTACGGTGGTTGGTTGTCCAGCACGCAGCCGCATCGTCCTGCCTTTAATAGTCGTGGAGCGGAGTTCTTAGATATATTAAAGGGGCTGACCTTAAAAAGTGTGCGTGGACTAGAGCTTGCAGCCGATGCACAGCCAATTTGGGAGTATAAGGCTGAATTAGAAGATGGTCAGTTATTTGTATTGCAGGTCTTCGAAGAGGGCGAAGCCTATAAAGTGAAAGCTGGTGATCAGCCGGTGCAGCCATTGAGTAAGGCTGAGTGGCAGATGTTTGAGGACTTACGCGAGGCCTTTAAAGAGGATTATTTAGTAGACTTTTCTATGGGCATGGAAGGCGTGCCCTTTGATCGCATTATTATTAAAAGCGGTGGCATAGAGAAATACCGCATTCAACGGCATGGTACAGAAGACAGTTCTTACCAAGTGCCGGGTTACAGCTATTGGGAACTAATTTGGCCAGGCGGTCGTGAATCGGCTTCACCACAAGTGGCCATGCAGTTTTTCTATGGTCTTAATTCGATTGCAGTTCGTGATGTGGATTTGCAGCCAGTGAATGCGCCTTTGTTGCCGAGCGATGATTCGTTGTCTGTTTACTGTATGAACGGCGAAGAAGATCAAAAATGTGTGGTGCATTGGTTTGCCAATGGCACAGCGCGATCGCAGTTTCATGCAGGCACTATTAAAGAGACCGAAGGCGTAGAGCCTTTGCTGAACTTTGAGAAGCTAAAGGATCCCAGTAACTTTTTGAATCCATTTTTGTTGCCGGCTGATGTACGGCGTATTGAGAAAATGCAGCGCTTGTACTACGAAGATGCTTTCCGTGGCGAGCTGTTAAAGCGCCAATCCTTAGCTAGCTGGCAAGTTGCTTATTATTCCAGTCCCGGACATCAGGATCGCTATGAGGCGGCAGATTTAACAGCCAGTTCACGTGTGGCTTTAGCGCTCGTGCATTTGCAGGCACAAGAAATACGCTTTGCTGACCCCACATTAATCGAGAAATTTTCCAAGCCGCAGCGTGCTATCGACGTGCGCTTAGGGGCATGGGAAATTAATAATGGTGAAGACGAGCAATTTTTAGAGGAAACCTTGGCCCGCGATTGGGGTATGTCATTGACGCAGATCGACCAGCAGTGGTGGGCATTGAATCGCGATGAAACCTTGGCCTATCAACTGCAAGATGATGATGTGGAGCAGCTGTTCACCAGTGTGGCGCCAGGCTATATTTTTGCAGGTGTGCCTGGGCAAATTGAAAAAATGCGCATGGTCTACCAAGAGAAGTCCTATCTTCTGCAGCGCAGTGGCGAACATTGGAATACCAGATTGAACGGAGCGTGGCGTGCGCTTGATAATTTGCAGGTTCGTCAATTTATGCGTCATTTAGTGCGCTGCCGCGCTGAACGTATTGATACGACCAAACAAAGCATTCCGAGTGCAGCGGTGATTGCGGAATTACATGTTTTTGTTCCAGGCTTGGAAGAGCGTCAGGAGCAGATTACGATTAGTGTTGCCGCGCAAGAGAATGGCCTGTATCCGGTAACGGTCTTTGCCTCGACCGGTACCCAAGCACTTAATGGCGTCGCTTATTGCACGCCAGCTTTAGTTGAGCCACTCTTACGCGAGCAGCGGTGGTTTCTGAAAGTGGAAGATCAAGTCAGCACAGATCAGGATCACGATGAGCATTAAACAAGCGGTCTTGGCTGATTTACGCGCCGCTGGCTTAGCGCCCAACCACCGTTTTGGTCAGAACTTTATGGTCGATGAAGCTGCATTAGCAGGTATTATCGAAGCAGCTGATATCCAGCCTGATGATCGCGTGCTTGAAATTGGCCCTGGAACAGGCCTTTTAACCGAGCGTATTTTAAGCAGTGCAGCTGAAACAATGGCTGTTGAAATTGACCAAGGCATGTACCGCTTGTTGCAGGCTAAATTTGCAGATACGAATCTACAATTGGTTCATGCTGATGCGTTAGAAAATAAAAACACTTTTAACCAAGCGATCCGTGACTTTGTTTTGAAGCCATGGAAGCTGGTGGCTAATTTACCCTATGATGTTTCTTTACCGGTTATTTTAAATGCCCTGTCTTTGCCCTGCCAGCCGTCTGTCATGGTGGTTACAGTGCAAAAGGAGGCGGCTGAGCGGTTGTGCGCACGTGCGGGGACCAAGACGTGGGGTTCCAGTGCCGCAGTGGCACAGAGCGCGGGCAGTGGTCGCATCGTTCGTAAATTAGGGCCAAAGATATTTTACCCACCGCCGCGTGTCGACAGTGCTATTTTGCAATGGACGGCTGCATCAGTTATTCCGCAAGGTTTTCCGGCGTGGTGTAAGCGTTTATTTGGCTTTCGACGTAAGGTGATTTCGCGTGCTTTACGTGATGCTGGTGTAGAGCGTGATCTAGCTGTGGCGATTTGTGAGGAATTGTCGTTGGCAGATGGTCAGCGTGTAGAGGATTTGGGTGTGAATGAGCTGCAGCGTTTGTTTGCAACGCTACAAACCCGTAGCGCAGATTAGCTGATAAAACGGATGCGTTTGCTATCGTCCGCTTCCGCATGTTTTGGATTGGAGTAGAGATCATGTATACAAGTTTGTTAGGTATTCTGTACGGCCGTGTCTGTTCGCTCTGTGTCGTGCTGTGCTACGGCATGTCTCTGGGTGGCATCAATCTTTGGGCGGAAGATGTTGTCCAGGTCCACGAGGGAACGGTCTTGGCGCGGGTTAATGGCGAGGCGATAACCCTTCGTTCCTTGGAGGACGATTTAATGCGCCAAGAGGGAGCGCAAATAATTGAAGATTTATTGCGTATGCAATTAGAGGGTGTTGATTGGCAGGCATTTAAAGATGAGGATATTATTGTTAAGGTGGCCAATATCGAAGTGCCGCGCGTTTTATTGGTGAACCAATTGTTGGAAAAGCATGGCGCTGACGTTCGTGAGCAAATGATTCAAGCGCTTATTGTTAAACAGGCATTGGCAAAGGATGGGATCAAGCTCGATAAGCAATTAAAGCAAGACATGCTTGAGTGGATGGA
>CBDUFM010000091.1:0-8250 GCA_965366325.1 uncultured bacterium | reverse complement strand
TTCCAAGTTGGTGCTAACGCTGGTCAAACTGTTGGTCTGACCATTGCCGACATCGATGCGACTGAACTTGGTCGTAACGTGACTGGCAGCGGTACACTCTCTAGTCTGAACGACTTGCTCAGCTCTGAGCAAAGCGCTTTGACCAATGGCCTCGCCGATGAAGCGCTACGCGTTATCGATGCAGCCATTGACGAAGTAACCAACCTACGCGGTGATTTGGGTGCCTTCCAAGCGAATACCTTGGAAACCGGACTCAGTAGCTTGCGCGTGAGCGGTGAAAACTTAACCGCTGCTGAATCAACAATCCGCGACGTCGACTTCGCGGCTGAATCAGCCAAGTTCACTCGTAACAACATCATGATCCAAGCAAGTACTGCGATGCTTGCTCAGGCTAACCAACTTCCACAGAACGTTCTTCAACTTCTTGGATAAGCCTAACATTGCTGCCTAGACTTCGGCCTAGGCGCTCTGTGGATTTGCAAAACAAAGACGGCCTCCGCTATGCGGGGGTCGTTTTTTGCTTTTTATTTCGAGGGTGCTTCGCCCCTCGTGCTCCCAAGCTTCGCTTTGGCATTCCTATTTTTTCTCCGCAAGCTGCGAAAAAATTCCGTGAGTACACGGACCGTCATTTGGCGCGAGCACGTTGCCAGCGGAAGCCATCGAGCCTGACTGTCCAAGGGTTTCCCCTCCTGGGTGCGCGGAATATTATGCCGCTCGACGGTACTCCGATTCGGCATTGGACCTTACGTTAGTAATTTTAATGCCGAATATCCTAATCAGCGCTGAATATGCACTCCATAAGCATTCTATTTCAAGAGACACCTCTCATGCCGAATCTGAGTTCGACGCAGCCAGAAAAGGGCATTTTACAAATTGGCACAGCTCATGCGTATACGAGTCAGAGCGTACCCAACAAACAAACGCTGACTTTCTACGGAGAATACACATGAGCCTTCGCATCAACCATAATATCGCATCCATTAACGGGCATCGAAATATGCTCAAAAACGATATGGCCGTTTCTAGTTCACTCGAAAAACTCTCATCTGGCCTACGTATTAATCGTGCTGCAGACGATGCCGCTGGCTTAGTTATCTCGGAACAAATGCGCGCTCAAATAACTGGACTCGAACAAGCAGTCGACAATAGTGAAATTGCCATCTCGATGGTACAAACTGCGGAAGGCGCTTTAGACGAAGTTAATAATCTCTTAAATAAAGCGCGCGAATTAGTTCTCCACGCCGCCAATAGTGGCGCTAATGACTCAAACCAATTAGCGGCCGACCAAGCCGAACTCGATAATGTTATTCAATCCGTTACGCGCATTTCAGAAGTCACACAATTCGGCACTAAAAAATTACTCGACGGCACCCTTAACGGATCGTCTGCACTAAGCGCCGGCTTAAACCGCGTTGATGTTGGCAACCTCGCCAATAACCCTGCCGTTGCAACTGGATTAGTTACTATTCAAACCAATGGTTTTGTATTTGAATCGCATGCGCTCAATGGCGGCGGCATAACTGATGACGCTTACTTATTTGCTTCATCGGGAATATCAGGTGTCGAAGAATTAACTGGTGGACTCGTTGTTAACAACGGTACCAACATATCACTTAATATAGACGGCACGACGTACGGCACTACCTCAACTGGATCAACGGTAAGTAGTATCGTTAACACTTTAAACGCACAATTAAGTGGCACCAATGCTGGCTTCCAAGTATCCCTAGGTGTAACCGGTGGATTAAATGTCACCCGTACCGAGGCTGGATCAACTGATTTTGCCTCGACCTTTACCTTTTCACGCGGCAGTGGCCTCACTGCACAAAATGCACTGTCCACTGCAAAAGTTGACGTAGTTGGTGGTGGCAGCAGTGATGCTGCAGCCAGTGCTATTTTCACCAGCGTTACCGGCCTAGCTTCAGTTACGACATCCACAAATTTCAGTGCCAGTGGCACTATTGTCCGTGCACAGATTCAAGGCAGTGGCGGCACCACCAATCTCAGCTACACGGTTTTAAATGGTAACACGGTACAAGATGCACTGAACGGTTTATTAACTGCCATTTCTGGTGCAGCTTCATTGGGCACCGGATTAGACGCTGCAACCTTTTCTTTTGGCTCGGCAAGCTCTGGTCTCACCGTTACTCTTGATAGTAATAATCAAACGCTCGACACGATTTCATTTACGCTTGAAATCGACTTACCTAGTAGCTCGACGGTCGACGAAGAAATCGCTGCCTTTAATCTCACCACAGTTGGCACCAACGCTCAAGAAGCTGCCTTATTCGTCGCCAGTGGTGGTAGCGGTCTTCAAGCAGCGGGTACCACCGCTGGAACAGCTCTCCGTGCTGGCACTATGATGAACTTAGATATAGACGGACAAAGCTTTACCGTTTCGGGTACTGGACAAAATCTTGATGCTGCTGCGGTACAAATGCAGGCATTACTTGATGGAGCTTTCGGCGCCAATGTTATTCGCATTGATGCCATTCAAGCCAGCACTGTCACCGCCTTCGGCATGACCACTGCCAGCATGGACACAGACCCGAGCGTTGCACCAAGCTTCCTAATCGCGCGCAACAATAATCTCACAACGTCTTTGACTGGTGCGAGCTTAAGCTTTGAAAACATCACTCTAACCGGTACCGATTTAAGCGCGACTTTGGCTACAGCAAATAATGGTTCGGGTTCTCTTGGTTCATCATATAACTTAGACACTTCTACAGTTAGCGTTGCACAGTCAGGTGCCACCGCACACGCAGCGTCAAGCCTCGCTAGTGTAACTGGTAGCACGGTCGTCACCAACGGTAACGTCGGGGTGACTGCTACCCTCACTACAGCCAATGGCGTCGTTCTGGATATGGTTTCATCAGGCGCAACCAGCACAGGTGGCGGTGCGCACCTCGTCCTGAGTAGCGCCAGTGGCAACTCAGTCTACCAAGGTGTTGAATTTGAAGTGAATGGTGCAACTGCGGCAGCAGCAACCAGTAATTTGAATTTCATGCTTGATGACGGCGCTATATTCCAAGTTGGCGCTAACGCCGGGCAAACCGCAGGCCTCACTATAGCTGATCTGGATGCCAATGAATTAGGCCGCAACGTGACCAACGCAGGACCTCTCACCAGTCTGCATGATTTACTCAGCACTGAAAGAGGTGCCTTAACCAATGGACTTGCTGATGAAGCACTGCGCGTTATCGACGCCACCATTGATGAGGTTACCAATTTACGTGGCGATCTTGGTGCCTTCCAGGCAAATACGCTAGAAACAGGACTGAGCAGCTTACGTACCAGCTCTGAAAATTTAACTGCAGCTGAATCTACAATTCGTGATGTCGACTTTGCCGCAGAATCCGCACTGTTTACTCGGAACAATATTATGATTCAAGCTAGTACCGCGATGCTCGCACAGGCAAATCAATTACCAGAAAATGTGCTACAGTTACTCGGATAATAATACATATATGAATCCTGCGCTTGCATAACAACACGCAGCATAGACCCTCGAAGATTGACTTACCACATTTGGAATTGGCCCTATGACACAAACTCGCTACGAACAGGCTTTGGATACCATACGCAAGCAAGGCGGCGACCTCTCCGTTCGTCTACCAAAAGAATGGCCATCAACAGCATCGCGCATTGATGCCGCTAGCACCTTACGCTCAATTCGACAGGCAGCGAGTACAGTTAACGAATTAATCATAGCAATTGGCTGGGGGGATGGTGAAGCATTACGCTTACTCAGCAAAGATGCTTTAAACAGCCGAAAACAAGTTCATTGGATACTGTTTCCCAGCGAACGTAAAGAGCTGGCACATTTCTTAGGTACTGAAGATTTCGAATGCCTAGGCACTTTCAGCAAATTACATCTTCATTTACCAGAAAACATTAACGAACTCACTGATCTTTTACGCTCTGCATTCCCCAGTCATGAATCGATTAGTCGCTTAGCCGGCGCAAGCATTCTTGCTGATCACCCACTCACTCCCGAGGCCCTGCAAGAGCGCCAATCATGGCTGCCAATTATTCAAAAAACATTAGTCGAACGCTTTGACTGTTTAGGCAATGACGTTTATGATACATTTATGGGTGCTAAACATGCGCTCATGCATGGGCGTCGCATGGTCGACTGTTTGCGCAGCGCTGATTTACACAATGCCTATAAAGACATTCCCGCCATAAGCCTTGTCAGCGGTCCTAGTGCAAAACAACATCTCGAACATATACGCTCAATACAGAACGAATGCATTATCATTGTTGCTGACTCCTACTTAGCAGGCGCACTCGAAGCTGGAATTGAGCCTGACTTTGTGACCATCGTAGAGCGTCCAGTTGACCATTATCTCGTCCTTAAAGAATCTGTAGAAAACACGAATGCGACATTAGTCTGTTTACCAGTGGTCCATCCTAACGCAGTTAATTTATTTCCACCTGAACGCTGTGTATTATGGTGGAACTCTGACGAACTCTACCCATGGCTTGACCCCAAAGAACCCATGATGGCCTGCGGTCGCTCAACAGGAACCATGGGCGTTGCGCTCGCCGCCATGCTTGGCTGCGAGTCCGTTTATCTTGTTGGTCACGATTTAGCATTTGATGCCGATGGACGGTCCTACGCAGCAGGGGTCAGCGCACAGGCGACCATAAATGATAATAAAGTATACGGTGGGAAAGCCGCATGGTCCTATAACGATCCCAATTATTATAAACGCATTTTTGATGTGCCCCGAAATGGCGGCGGCATTATTCAAGCTCGCGGTGTTTGGGAAATATTCAGAGGTGATGTTGAAGCAATTATAAAAATACACACTCATGCAAAATTCATTAATCTTAACATTTCTCGTGGTGAAGGTGCTGTCATAGCGGGCGCTATTGCTGGCAATTTACCGGACCCTCTTGGCAAACCGGCCGATAAAAAACTACCGAACATCAAAAAAGAACGCGAGACGTGGGAAGCTTATAAAGAACGCGCATTAAAAGTAGCTGAGGACTGGCAAACACTCAGTGACAAGTGCGTCGATCTCCTTGATGAAGTCGAAAACTGGCAACCGCTCGCCATTTCTTCTGAAGAAATCACTCGCGTGACTAGAGAGTTCGACATCGGCACTATTGTTAGCCCAGAAAATGCCAGCCTATTTCGCTATATTTTCCGTGCCGCTCTACGCAACTGCATGGTACGACTGCAGCAAAACACCTTTGTACGTACTTTTGCAGAAAAAGAATGGAATCAGGTATTAGCCCTTCGCATGTTTGCATCTACTTTAAAGGATTTATTGGCATCATTTAAACCAGAACTAGATCAAGCCATGGAGTCCTATAATGACTAGCGCTCTCTTCAAAGAATTTATTCAAACGCGTCTTGAAAACATGGACCACTTCCAACGAGAAGTCATGCGTCATGAGATGTCTGCCGCCGCAAATCGCCAGAAAATTGCCGGCAGCACCCAGGGCGTCTATAGCTTTGACACCAATCGCTGGATGTGGCTCGTAGCTGCCGATAGCGCGCCCTTAACCCCTAAATTTGGTAATTTACAAATACTTATTGTTAGCGCCATCCAAGATGGCGACATTGAGCTCTTTCATCAAGCAAAACAAGCTGGCCTCATCATGGAGTCATGGGAATGGGCCGATTGGGCTGATGGCTTTTCTGGAACCGCAGATGAACTAATCAATAAACTCAATAGCATCCGTGAGGTCCGCCAAGTTGCAGGCGCCGCTTGCCTAGCCTGTACGAGCAACCCCAATGCGGTTAGCACACAGTTGCTAGATCGTTATTCCAATGTGCGGGTCTGGAGCCTCGTTTTCCACCGATTACTGAGTCTCGGATTACAATCTGACAATGCGCCTGCCATTGCGGCTTATGCACTTGAATTTTTTAAAGAAAAAACCGACATGTTATTTATTGTTGATGTCGACCATTTATTATCACGACTGATTCGCGCTTATCAGGGCGATGACTTAGTTAGTCGCCTGAAATATTTTGAACGCGCCATGGGCGAAGACTCACGTCTAGCACTGGCGGAATATTATTTAAATCGTGGTCAACATAAACAAGCTGCTGATCTGGTAGCAGACATCCGCTTAATCTCTCCGGCGCTACCACGTGCCGCACTCATCAGCGCCTTAGCAGCACTGGAACTGGGCGATGCACGCAAAGCGAAGAGTTTTGTCAGCTATATCGAAGAACCCGTTACGGCTTTAAAAATTCAAACTCGTATCGCACAGATCGAAAAAAATCACGCGGCAGAATTGGCTGCCCTAACCGACCTGCACCAGCTCTGTCCCGACGACGGTGCTACTTTTGTGCAATTACTCGGCGTCCTCAAACGCATTGGACAACTAGAATTAGCCACGCAACTATGCTTAAAGAATCAAGAGCTGTTTCTGGATGAACCAGAAGTCTTGAACGTCATACGCAGCTTTATTGCGTAGAGCCCTGCGCTTAAGCGCCCTAGAAGCGCCCTTACGCTAGCTGCCGAGGTTAATTCCTAAGTCGCTTAACTGCAATGCCTTACAGATTTAACTTCGGGCCATGCTTCGGCACAGTTATTGCGTTTAACTGCTGAGGAATTGATTATGGCTCTCCGCATTAATTTTAACGCAACTGCCGTTCGGGCGCATTTAAATCTCAATGCAACCGATCGCAATCTGTCAACCACCATCGAACGGATGTCCTCTGGCGTGCGCTTAACGCGCACTGCTGATGACCCCGCGAGCATGACACTCGCCAATCAATTACGCCACCATTTGAGTGGTGTCGTCCAGGCTTCAGAAAATGTTGAAGAAAGCATTGCCATGGTACGCACTGGCGAAGCTGCAATGGACGAAATTGGCTCCTTGCTAAATCGCATGCGTGAACTCGCCCTCGGCGCCGCTAACCATGGCGTTAATGATCAAAACCAACGTGATGCCTATCAACAAGAACTCGATGAAGCCATCAATAGCATTAACAACATTGCCAACAACACCGCCTATGGCTCAATTAAGTTATTAAATGGTAATTTAGCAGACTCCACATTATCAACAGATGCGCGTGAATTTTATCAACACATCCAACACGATGACACCTTTTTAATTAACGGCGTTCAACCCGGTAGCACCATTACAATTAATCCGCCGACAGGGGATTTAACACGCTCCGCCGTAGAGGTTAGTTTTGTTGGCGCTCCTGGCCGCGATACAGCACTCAATGGCCTCACCCAAACCGGCACCGGCACGCCTCTCAATGTCGTTGGTGAAACACTGACGATTACCGGACCACGTGGCAACCTCGATATCCCACTGAATGCGGGCACCACCATTCGCCAATTAACTGGGCAAATAAATGCCCAGAGCGATCAATTAGGTGTGTTCGCCAACTATGACGAGGGCACTGGCGTGCTGCGCATAGAAAGCCTGCATTTCGGCGCTAATTCATTGGACATTGCATCCACTGATGTAAATGCGACTGGTGTCGGTGTTCTCGATTCTGACTCAACATTGCCGGCAAATGCCTTTTTAAATAATGCCACCAATGAAACCATTGATGTTGATTATATCGATGAAAATGGACTTGCCCAAACTGCTATACTTGTTCAAGACAGCAGCCTTGATGATGGACGCACCTTTACCGGCGATGGATTCACCGTCACTGTTCGCGATACCAGCACAGCAGGCTTAAATGCGACTATCGTTGCAGCCGCCACTGCGCATACAGCAATCCGCGAATCCAGTGCCGCTATTCAAAATGGTGCATTATCAAATCAGCGCATTACGCTGGAAATGAGCGACATGCGCGCTGGTGCGCTGGGCCATAGCGCCTCAGGCAATGTCTCTGGCTTTGACAGCATACAGGACTTGCTCGATGCGCAGGCTCTACTCAGTGGTGATCCAGATAACGCCAATGACGCGATACGCATCATTGATGCGGCTATTAATGATGTGAGCGCTGAACGTGGTCGTTTAGGTGCACTAGAAAGCTCCAACCTAGAAAGCTCATTAGGCTCGACGCGCATTTCCATAGAAAACCTGACGCAATCAGAAAGTATTTTACGCGATACGGACTTCGCTCTTGAAAGCGCTAAATATGCACAGCAAAATATTCGCTTCCAAGCCTCGGTATCCATGCTCGCACAAGCAAACCAATTACCGCAGTCCGTTTTACAGCTACTCGGATAAGGTGCTTAAGAAAGTAAATGCTCGTGTCTGAGCGCTGTTCCACGCTTGAGGTCGATTGCCGCACTGCTGCCTAAAACCATTTGGTAA
>CBDUFM010000090.1:0-8272 GCA_965366325.1 uncultured bacterium | reverse complement strand
CGGGTACGATGATAATCTTTTTCCCAGCGGCGTAATAGGAGGTATTCCGTATGCACAGCGTCCGTATCGAAGGACTTCAGTGTTTCAGAGAGTTCATGAGCGGCAGAACGAAAGTCTCCTTGCATGCCGCTTTTGTGGTCGAGGCCTTTGACGACATGGGCTTCCACTGTTGTTGTAAAAGCGCTGACATAGGCATTTTTATGGGTTTTGATTTTTTCACAGATCTCAAGGATGTCCTGTGCTGCTGTTGCCTCAGCTATGGAGGCTATTTTGTCGCTGTTTTCTGAAATTTTCTGCGCATTCTCTTTGAGCTGCTCTAAATATTTTATGTCATAGCGGAGTAAGAAGTCCTTTTCATTGCGTCTACATTGGAGCATGAAGCTATTGATGGTGAGGGCGCGTTTTTCAATTTCAATTTCTTGATCGACTAGGGCTGAGTAGTCACTGAGCAGGGTCTTAATGCTGCTATGATAGATGACCATAACGATGGCCATAAGGACGATGACTGCAGAAAAGGAGCAGAGTAATTTGCGCTGGAGGTTTAGATTCATGGCAAAAATCCTAGGTGCTGTTGCAATTGATTGAAGGAAGAGAGTTGCTGTTAATATGCCTCAAAAAAAACTGAGGCGCAAGTGGTGTTTTCTTGATTTGTCGACGTAAAGTATTGATAACATAAGACTTAGCTTTTAGTACTAAGCAATTGATTTGAGTTGCCCTTGTGTAAGGGTGGTATTTAAAAAGGTTTATGTCTTGTTCTTAAAGTGTATTGCTATTCCTGTGCTTCTCTTTTGCGTGTCCAATAGTCGTGCGTTACCGAACGATTTTAGTCTTATTGTTGTTTTGTCTCATAATTGAAGCTTTGGGGGCCAGGTTCATGATCAGTTTTGATCGTTTAGTCGTAAAACGGTCTGCTGGTTTGGTATTTGAGGGTTTTGTGGAGGAGTTTAGAAAGAGATAAGTATGCTGGTGAAGCTTGTATCATCCGTGTACACAGTACTTTGCATAGGAAATTCGATGAACATATTGGCGGTCACATTTGCCATCAATCAGTGTTTTCTCTATAAGTAACAGCCGTTACCTACTTTTGAAATTTAAGAAATAACACGACGGAGATATGCATGCGCGTTGTACACATGGCCACACAAGTAGTTTTACTTTTGGCACTCATTTGTTCTCTCATGGCCTCGGACGCCGATGAGCATCATAAACATGCCATGGGGCAATTAAGTAGCACCAAGGGCCAGGATGGTGAACAGTACGCATGGCGCGCTTATTTTTACGCAGGTACCTATGTGAAAGGGTATTTGGTCTCTAAGGATGAGCAGTGGATCATAAATGCGATAGAGTGTTATGACATGTTTTTGTCTAAGAACAAAAAAGACCCAGATGGTTATTATGGCACCTTTGGTGCCGGATTGGGCGATAAGAAAACCAAGGATTTTAAATACCATCATGACACCGTCGTTGGTGATGCGATTGAATGTATTTATGTGGTTAAATTAGCGGAAATAATTTTAAATGATAAAGCGCTTGAGGCCAAGTATGGTGATAAAGCCCGTTATTATGTAGATTATGCTGAAAAAATGTGCTGGGAAAAATGGAATAAGCGTGGTTGTAATTACGAAGATGCCTTTGGCTTCATGAGCTATCATACGTACAGTAAACAAATGGATCCACGCACAAATACCTGGGGCATAGAGACGGGTGTCATTAGTGATAACCTCAATAAGCATTATGATATGGCTACTGTTTTGTTAGTGCTCTACCGCATTACTGGTAAAAAAGAGTACAAGGAACAAGCGTTCAAGGTTTATAAACGTGCGAAGCGTATGTTTCGTTTACTACGCGATGAAGATCGTATCGTGTGGAATTTTTGGATGCCGCACGGTCCGTGGGATTTGAAGGGTACGGCTCCAAGTAGTTGGGTGGGTGTTCATAGCTCACGAGCTGGGTATCAAGCAGGTGAAGTAGTGCAGTTTATCGAGGCCTATGATACTGGTGTAGTCTTTAACAAAGAAGACTTCCAGCGTATGATAAAGACAAACCTCTGGATGATGGATCAAGGATTTAAAAAGTCAGCTGATGGAACCTCTAGTGCTGGTACGCTCTGGAGTGCGTTTGGTCGTTTCGATGATACAATATTTAAATCAGCCACAGCTAAAGATCCCAAGGCGGTTAAGGATCGCGTTAATAAAGCCTATTTAGAGTTAACGCGTAAATATGGTTGGGAGCGTCGTTATGCAAAATCTAAAGATGACCTTATGTTGTATGATGACTATGAGGTTCAGGATGGTAAACATATTGCCTTGGCATCGGTCATCCCAAGCACGCTAGAAACGGTTAATAATGATCGTGTGCGCATCATTGCGCAATTGCGCGAGACCGCCCCCTATAAAGTCGAGCTATTAACTGAGTCCGGATCTTTGCTCGGTACGCTACATGAAGTGGAGTTTAAGAAAGGTGGCAGTAGCTACGAGACTATCATGTGGGATGGCACCAACCCTAAAACCGGTACAATTGATCATGGCACCTACACCGTGCGCTTTACCCTCGGTAAAGAAGTGCGTACGTGGCCAGTAGAAGTTATTAAGGGCACTAAAAAAGCGAAAGCAGAGAAGTTTGTGCTTACGCAGGGTTCTGAATTAAATGTTGATTTTGAATCTGAATTAGATGATACCATGTGGAAACTTGGTGGTGACGCAGCTGTTGTTGACGGTAAGGGTGTAGATGGTTCTAAGGCACTTGTAATTGCGCCAAGCCAAGGCGCTACTTTGACCTTTGGTGAATATGATGATCTCAAGGTAAAGGTGAGCTTCGACATTTATGATGACGGCGTGAAAAAAGGTAAGGCATCAGCAGGTGGTGGTTACTGGGGCATGAAGCAAAGTAACGGCAACATATTTGCGATACACCGCTACTGGCGTAAGTATTTAAGTGGTGATGTCTTTTACAGCTGGTTGAACAATGGTGAGAATCAGTGGTTTACGGCACACCAGACTAATCTGCAGCGCAAAAAAGGCTGGCGCACCTTTGTCTTTGACTTTACCGGAGATGGTCTTGCGACAATTAGCTGTGACGGTGAGCCGTTGGATCCTAAGAAAATGAATCCAGCTAAGTTTATCCCACAGGGAATCGTTGGCCTAAATTTTAGCGGTCCTGGTCATAAAATGGCACCAATCTATGTGGATAACATAAAGATTACCTACCCCTAAGCCGCGCTGTTAACGACATTAAATCCAGTAGCGCTTTTGCGTGCTGGATTTTTTGTTTTACAATGCAAACAGATCTGAGGCATCGTAGATAAAGATGGTATTGCCGTGCATGTCATCATAGGCCTTGGGTCTCTGTACGAGCATGTAGGTAATCTAGGGACTGACTGAATGTGCACTGATTTTCTAGAAACACGGATTGGCGCTCTAAGTTGATTCAATAGCTATAGTTAAACTACATTGCCTAAATTGTTATGCGAGCAAGACTTGCATTTGTGAAATTAGATTAAAGCAGTGGGGCGGTTTATGCCCAGTAATTGATGCTTGCAGCAGATTAACTTCTGAGGCTATAATACTTAGATTAGGAGAGCTTCATATGCGTATCGCAAGCGTTATCACTTATTCAAGCACGGGCTTGTTGTTATTGGCAATTTGCTTGAGCCAAGAATTTAGTTTCACTGCAACCCCAGCTGGCGATCCGATTCCTGAGAAGTCGACGGAAGAGATTGCTAAGCTACTGGGGACACCAGATCTGGATGATATTCTGTACCCAGATGACGAAGAGCCGAGCGCCGAAGAAATCGCCTTAGGAAAAGTGCTCTATTTTGACCGTCGTTTATCCAAGCATCAAACGGTTTCCTGCGCGACTTGCCATAACCCTGACATTGGCTTTGGTGATGGTATGGCCAAAGGCAAGGGCGTTATGGGGAATGAGGTCGGCCGCAATGCGCCGCATATTTATAATTTAGCATGGAATAAGATATTCTTTTGGGATGGACGCGCAGCTTCATTAGAGGAACAGGCATTAGGACCAATTGAGGCTGAAGGCGAAATGAATATGCCATTAACGGAAGTGGTTGCACGTTTAGAGGCAGTGCCTCAGTATCAAGAGATGTTCAAGCAGGTCTATGGTGACGAGGGCATTAAGGATGAAACCATTGGGCGTGCAATAGCTGCATTTGAACGAACAGTAATCTCAAAAAATTCTGCCTTTGATCGCTATTTAGCTGGTGCAGAACATGCACTGTCCGCAGAGGCAAAGCACGGCATGCAGTTATTTGTCGGTAAAGCAAATTGTATTGCTTGTCATAGTGGGCCTAACTTTACGGATGAAAGTTTTCACAATCTTGGCATGAAAGATGATGATATAGGTCGCGCTAAAATCGTCAAAGCAGATGCCATGCATAAAGCATTTAAAACCCCAGGCCTACGTAATGTCGCCCTGACCGGACCCTATATGCACGATGGATCAATGGGTAGCCTCGAAGAGGTGGTTCAATTTTATAATCGTGGTGGTGATGTCGCGTCTCCAGATCCTTTGGTGAAAAAGCTCGAACTCACAGCAGAAGAGGAGCGCGCCTTGATTGCATTCCTTGGTGCTTTAACCGACCCCGTGCATATTGAACATCCGGTTATCCCTTAAGGAGTAAGGATTGGAACTGTCTATGTCTATCATTAAAAACCTAACGATCTTGTTAATTGTATCAGCGTGTAGCCTGCCCGCAGCAGACCTACAGATTGAGTTAACTTTTGATAAACGCCCAACGCCCTGTGCCATGGTGTACTTAATGGACGATAAAAGCTTGGTGGATGCGGGGGCGCAAGAAATTAAGGTGGACCAGAAAAATAAAGAGTTTTTGCCGATGATGGTTGCGGGTAGCAAAGGATCAAAGGTGATCATTCATAATAATGATGACATTCAGCATAATGTATTTGCCGATGATAAAAAAGCGTCTGTGGCGGTTGATCTGGGGATGTCAGACCCGAGTAAGGACGTCGAGCATAAGATTGAATGGGATACAGGGGGTGTGGTTAAATTTGGTTGTCGTATTCACCCAAATATGCAGTTATGGATTGCCCACGTTGAGACAAAACATCACGTATGTTTTCAAATGAGCAAAGATGATGAAAAGCATGTAGCCACGATTAAGGCTGCGCCTGCAGCGGGTGGGAAATACCGTATCTGGTTACCGCTTTATGATGAAATAATTGCAGAGGTCAAGCCAGGTGAGGCAGCACAGGTGGATATCATGCGCAAGGGTAAAAAAAGAGGTGTGGCTATTTTGAAATTGGCCGAGTAATTTGGTTGGCATATGTTGACTGTGTGGGGAAAGGGTATTTTATTACTATTGTTACTTATTTCAGTGTTTCCTGTATTTTTGAGTATGCTGTTATTTACTAAACAAGGTGCTTTGATGTGCGATGTCATACGAAATGAGCAGAGGATAGGTGCTGAGGATCAACACGATCTGGCGCTGTATATTGCTAATGTGGAAAATGGTGATTGGACAGAGACTGCTGGTCCAATCTTATCGCCATCACACTGGAACTATTATATTCGAACGTTCATATCAGACGAGCTGTCAGTTTATGCAAATAATTATGCAGCGGTAGAACTAGAAATGGAGCAACGCAGTTTGGGGGAAGATATAGATGCGGTCTTCACCGACTACGCTGTTGGCACTGTATTGGTTAAAGCCCATTATAAACAGGCTGACGATCAAAAACCGGAAAAAATAACCTTCATGATTAAAGAAGCTTATGGTTACGATCCGAGGCAAAATAATTGGCGCTATGTTGAAGCAGACAATGGTGTTGTGCGTATGAATGGCAATTCACGTGATCTAGCGGTTTATCAGCGGTGTATACAGTGCCATGAGAGTGTGCGTACGCGACATCATCTCTATAATAATTACTTACATGAAAAACATCATGATCTTATTACGGTGGATGAATAATGTCCGTCACTAAACAATTTATTATAACAAGTTTATTTGCGTTGGTGGCCTTGTTTGTTGCCATGTCCTTAGTGAGTTATTTTAACTTGCGCAGCATGCTGGTAAGCGAGCAGCAGCGTATGGTGGGCAATGCTTGTAATTCTAGTGCTGCCTATATTGAATCTCAAACAATGAATTTCATGGAACGGTGTCGCTCCTTCGCTGGGCAACCGATAAGCGGTAGCCTATTGGAAACTGAAGATCCAGGGACAATACGCGATGGATTCATGGCGATGCGTGATCGAAGTCCTGCGGATAACTTGCTCTTTGCTGATTTTGATGGCGAGTTCTTAGCGGATTTGTCAGATAACATTGATACATTCAATGAAGTGCAGGCGAATTTAGTCGAGACAGCGATGAGTACCACGGAAACCGTGCCAAGTTTGTCTTTTGAAAATGGTCAATCAGTTTTATCGTTGGCATTGGTGGTTGGGTCCTTCGATGATCCCTTGGGTGTTATTGTTTTCGAGCGCTATTTAGATAAAGCCTATGTCGACAAAATTGCTGCGATAGTTGGTATGGACTTACAGCTTTGTTTTAAGCATGAAGCGCAGTTGAGTACCTTGCTTATTGCTGACACCGATGCGGAATACTTGTCCAGCTCTAAGGAGCTCCAGTGGGGGCCTGCTTATACGGTTAAGACCTTGGTCAATGCCGATGTCATCGATGCTCAATTAAAAGATGTCTTGTGGAAATTATCCTGGGTATCAGCCTTGGTAACTGCTGGTATTATATTGGTCCTGTTTGTGATTATAAAACGTTTACGTAAGCGCATGGATATTATGCTCCATACCTTGCATGATAATGTGAAGTTGCTACACGGCATGAGTGAACAATCGTATAATTCTAGTGTTGAGATGAATGTCGGTGTTGAACAACAGGCTGATTCAATCGAAAGCAGTCGTGGATTCCTCAGCGAGGTGGTTGCTGTCGCCAACGAGAACCAACGTGAAGCCCGTGATGCAGATTCAGAAATAAAAATTATTGGCAAGGAAGTACTTGAAAGTGCAAGTGCTGTGTCTGCGATGACCGATCAAGTATCGCAAATCAGCGCAGCAACCAAACAGATTACAGAAATCCTAGGCGCTTTGGATAGCATCGCATTCCAAACAAATTTACTGGCTTTAAATGCTTCGGTCGAGGCGGCGCGTGCTGGTGAAGCCGGTCGTGGTTTTGCCGTTGTTGCTGAAGAGGTGCGTAATCTCGCGCGGCGATCTGCCGAAGCGGCTCAACGCTCATCAGGACTCATACACGAAGCGCAGACAAGCTCCGATAGTGGTGTCGCGGCGGCGCATAATGTACTGGCTAAAGTGCAACTGATTGAAGAGCGTATGCAGAATATCGTTAACTGTATTGAATGCATAAATATGTCGAGTGAGAGTCAGCAAGAAAAAATCCTGACTATTCAAGAATTGATGCAGGCATTAGGTGTATTATCAAATAAAAATACCGAGTATTCTGGGAAAACTCAGGAAATGAGCACGCAGTTGTCGCAGTATGCTGATACGCTCTACGAAAATTCTAACCAAATTGCGAAGGCGATCATTGGTTGAATTGAGAGCTGCCTAGGGCAGCGAAGCATTTGTTGTTTATGCTTGGGCTGAGGGTAAAGCAGTCTTAGATGGATCAGGATGCTTGTATTCCTATTGATGTTTAGGATGATCAATGCTCGAACAATGAAGATCGCGCAGCCTTATATCTTTATCGACTTTGAAGCATCTTCGTTATCTGCTGATTCTTATCCGATTGAATTGGCGTGGGCTGATCCAAGTCAAGCAACAGCATCCTTACAATCTTTTATTATTCGTCCCCAACAAGAATGGTTGGACTGGAGTCCCGATTCCCAAGCAATACATGGCATGTCACGTAGCTATATACAGCAATATGGTGAATCGGCGGCACGGGTCTATGAGCAGTTTGAGCGTAGTGTGGCAGGATGTCAGATTTGTTCTGATGCACCGGCTTGGGATCAGCACTGGCTCGATCGTTTGGCGAGTGTAATTCCTATAAAAGCGCCACCAGTGCAGCACATAAATGATGTTTTAATTAAGATGATGCCTACGCGTGCATCTGAATGGGAGGGGCTCTTGGAAGAGGCGCGCCAGTATGCACATATGTTATGTCCAGCTACCCATCGTGCTGCGCAAGACGTTTCGTATCTCTGCAAGCAATTTGAATTTATTGCAAGGCTATAAGCCTACGGTGATGGACCGATTGAGTCAATTCATGCCAGATGTCGGTGCCCAGTCGTAGAGTAGCGCATCATTGCAAGTGCGTTTGGCTTCA
>CBDUFM010000089.1:0-8277 GCA_965366325.1 uncultured bacterium | reverse complement strand
GGCAACAACGGCAATTATTCTGGCTGGAAAGTGGGCAACCTGCTCAAGGTCATCGACAAAGTCATCGGCGAGAAAAAACCTGAAGTCGCGCTCATCATGATCGGCACCAATGATGTGCGTGGTAATAAAGTTCCGGACAACTACGAATCTGGTTTGGATACAATTATTTCAAAATTAATTGCTGCTCATTGCGTTCCTATCATTAGCACCATTCCTCCAATGCGTGGCAAAAAAGAAGGTGTTGATGGCGCCAATGTGATCATCAAAAAACTCGCCGCTAAATATTCATTACCGCTCATTGATTATCACCAAGAAATTATTGACCGCGTTGGCGACAATTGGGATGGGACCCTTGTATCAGGGGACGGCATTCACCCTAGTGGTCCAGTCAAAGACCAAGCCACCAAGTTCACCGAAGAAAATCTTAAGAAATCTGGCTACATGCTTCGAACCTTTTTGTCATTCGCAAAGTTTCGCGAAGTCTATTTCAAGGCCCTTGGTGGGAAATAAGCACCTTTAATAAGCATCGACACATGTAACAACGCGGCCACGCGTAACTTAAATACCATCATCACCAAAACGGTTATGATGGTATTTTTATGCGCTTTTTCCTGATCACTTGCTAGCGTTGTCCCCAGAACACCAAGGACACTTCTTTATTCTGGTCCGTGATACCACAGCGATCGATTGCCTCAAATAAAGGGCGCACATCGTAAGGACATGATCGTAAATACATCTCTTGATCGATGAGGACCGCGTAATGCGCTGATTGGTCTGGATCATCTGGCCGGCGATACGAGACACTGCCGGGGTTTAACCACATTAAATCATTACTGACATAATGACGCGCCTGCCGATGGGTATGCCCAAAGACGAGACGCTCGAGTCCTTGGCCAAACGTCGCCTGTGTAAATGCACGGAATTGCCCTGCGCTGAGAATCGTGTCGTAGTCCTGATACGCATGCACAAGGCCCCAGCGAGTCTGCGCATGCATAAAAGTATCCGCCATTGGCAATTGGCGTAAAAAATCAATGTGCTCGTCATCCAACGCCTTGGTATTATGATTGAGCCAAGTCCCGGGCACATACGGCAAATCACCGTTGAGGAGCTCCAGTACATACTGGTCATGATTACCAGCTACACACTGCACATTATGCTGGCGTATGCACTGCAGAGTCTCATTAGGAAAAGGACCATAATCAACAAGATCACCAGCACAGACAATCTGATCACAGTCTGGCTCGGCCGCCAAAATTGCCTCAAGCGCAATTATATTTGCATGAATATCTGACAATATCAGTGTTTTCATTGTACAGAAACTATTCTACTTATTACGGCGCAAGCAAGTGCACTGTAGACGCAAATCAGCACAAGCTTATCGACTATACGTAATTTAATTAATGTGCTTATTTAATGAGATCAGCTAAAGCTGGCATGGTGTGTGTATACAAGTTGTGCAGTGGATTATGACCGACACTATGCGAGACCACACTCTTCTTGTCATCAACAAGCTGGAACCCTGGAATCATTGCCATGGTTTGTCCATTTATAAAAGATTGATCGCCGAATAAGACCACTTGGTTTGCTTGTTCGCCTAATTGATAATGCTTGGCATAGTGCTGCGCGTCTCTGAGACTTGGCGCCGACTTGCCATCTAAGCCATAAAAAAATACCACGACATGGGTAAATCTATTATCTGATAATTGGACACCTTTGCCATACAGGGGTAAATACTCGGCAATTGATTGCAGGTCCTTTTGTGCGTACTGGCCCTTAAACGGACCTATACCTGGTTTATTGCCACCCAAAAAAGCATTACAGCCACCACAGGTCATACCTATGTATTCTATAAACATAGGCTTGCCGCGACTGACTGAATGCAGGCTGACACGATTGCCGCGTAAATCTGTTAATTGAATATTGGGCATCGCTTTACCAAAAACTGGTGGCCATGCAGACGCCGCTGCATCTGCAGCGCCCTGCGCGGGCTCATCTGACTGGGTATCGCTGTTCGTCGGTGAGGACTGCGTAGACCGTGGAGCATCGGTAAAGGCCAGCGCACGTTCTTGTTCCTTTTTAATCTGCGCCTGACGCAACGCGTCTTTTTCCTCAAGCAATAAGGCCTCATACGACATATCTTCGCTAATCCGGGTTAATTTATAGACCTCGCGCAATTCTTTATAAAGCGCCACACGCTGTGCCTCCTGTGCACGTGCAGACCAATACAGAACGCGTAAATCCTGCAAGCGCATGCCCGGTTCTAGCTTGACCTTTTGCTGTTGAAAATAATCAATTAATGCCAAACGCTCACCAAGGCCAATCGGATCATCGACCAAAACCTCACTTGTTCGCCATTGCTCTTGCGACGGTATTGCCTGCTCCTCTTCGGCATAGACGGCATGAGTAGCAATCGCTGTAAACAAAAGACAGACACAGATGAGATTACATCGCACACGAGGCTCCACAGATACTTCGTATACGATAACATAGGCGACCTGCTTGTAAACAAACGGCGGTCTTATGCCATGGCTTCAAACAGTTGTATTAAACGCGCGTCTTAACAATGCGCCGCGTGCCTGATCCACCGACTTGGCGTTTAGCCTTGGCAACTTCCTGCTGGGCTTTACCAGCATGACTTAAGGCCGCTAAGATGTCGCGTGCGCGCTGGGAAACCACAAGCCCACTCGGTGGGCGATCAGCTGGCGACTTGGCCAACATGTGGCTCACCAATTGAATTACATCACTATGCAAGTTGGCGGTGACTGCAGCGAGGTCTGGCACTGGCTTACTCAAGTGCGCCTTGAGCACATCCGTGTTGCTACCGCTATAGAGCGGCTGCCCAGTCAGCATATGCCAAACACTTGCGCCCAGTGAATAAATGTCAGCACGGTGATCGACATTTTTTCCAATAATTTGTTCTGGCGACATATACAAGGGCGTGCCAGCAATGCGCCCAGGCGTTGGGGCCCGCGTACCGCGAATATCCTTTGCCAAACCAAAATCAGTTAAGACGTATTTGCCCTTATCGCTTACGATAACATTGGCCGGTTTAATATCGCGGTGCACAACACCTATTTCTTTCAGGTGTCCGATCGCATCACCTATTTGAATCAAAAAGCGCAAGCATTCCTTGACGGTAAACGCGACATCCTTGTGCCGCATAATATTCAGAATGTCATCACCGCTCAAGAGGCCCATAACAATAACATGCAAACCCTTCTCTTCAAAAAAGTCATAAGCGCGAATAATATGCTCATGATTTAATTTGCTGATTTGATACGATTCATTGTCAAAGTAAGCTACCTTGGTGGCATCCCATTTCTCCACCTCGATAATTTTCAATGCCACGGCCTTGTTCAGTGGATTTAAACGCGACAAATACACAGCAGCCTGATTGCCTTGTCCGATCTTCGTCTCCAAAACATATCCATTTATCGAACGGCCAATAAATGGATCCGCCGCTTCAAGGCCATCGTCAACGATCTGCATTTCACTTATGCCTATCGTTATATTATCCATATCTTCTAAGTGCGACTCCTCAATTTTCACACCATTGAGAAATGTACCATTGCTACTGCCCCTATCTTCAATGTAAAATTTATCACCTCTTTTAAAGAGGGCGCAGTGCTCTTTACTTAGATACGGATCGGGGATTTTAACATGTGCATCACCGTTATCGCGGCCAATCCGCAGTGGTAACGGCACCGTAGATAAATCCAATTGCTTCTTACTGGCATCTGGAAAAGTAATATGTAAATGCAGCATGCCTTTTCCTCTGTGAAGCAACTCGTAACGAATGGGAGGTCCTGTCATTTCCGCAGTAAAGTATACGACTTTGCTGATTAGAAGACGCGCGGATGCTAGCAGCAAGCCTCTCTTTGATAGCAGTGATAATTTTTAAAGACACAACAGTTTGACACGCTAGCTTATAATTCTGTCGGCGTCATTCATCAACTACATCACACTGCACTACATGCACTATTTATCAGCAACTGCACCAAGAGCCTCGTCTGTGCATAACAATTATGTGTAACGTAGAACAGCCCCATACCTGTATCTCTCCATACCGAGATCCACAACAGCCTGTCCAGAGACGCAATTACAGTGTCAATTAATTGCCACAATTGCCAATTTAGTCATTTTTATGCCGATAATGTCAGGCGACGCATACTCGCTGAGATTAGAATCGCTGTCATCTCTTCATTCATCTGCAGTACGTATTCATTCCACTCATTCATTCCATTGGAGTATTCTCATGAAAGCATTCCCGCAGGCGCGTTTCGCTGGGATCACCCTTATCGAAATTATTGCCGTACTCGTCATTTTATTGTTTCTCATCAGCATGCTGACGCCGGCTGTTACCGGTGCCATGGAAAGTTCACAGGCAGCAGCAGAGGCCAACGATCGTCGCTATCGCCAACGCATGCTGGAACAGTACAGCAATCGACCTGGCAATGCCTACGACAAACACAGTGAAAGTAATTTTAAGGACCCTTCAATTCCTGGCCATGATTTTTCCACCTTTAGCATCGATGTCGATACCGCCAGCTATGCTGATGTGCGGGCGCAATTACGAAACCATAACATGCTGCCACATCCACAGACGGTGCGCATTGAAGAAATGATTAATTATTTTGACTACCATTACGAGGCACCCACAAGCCTCAGCAATGATGCCTTTCGCTGCCATGTGGCATCATCCCAATGTCCGTGGCAAGCAGCACATCGACTGTTGCGCATCGGAATCAAAGGCAAAGAACTGGCGCCCAGTGAACGCCCTGCCAGCAATCTCGTCTTTTTAATTGATAGCTCGGGATCAATGTCGCATAGCAATAAAATGGGCCTGCTCAAACGCAGCTTCAAATTACTCGTTAATCAATTAGACGAACGTGACACGGTTTCCATCGTCACCTACGCCGGTTCCTCTGGCATAGCCCTTGCTCCCTGCTCAGCGGACAACAAACGACAAATTATTAATGCACTGAATAATCTATCAGCACAAGGTTCGACCAATGGCGCTTCCGGCATTCAACTTGCTTACCAACTTGCGCAGGCGCATTACAAAGAGGGCGGTAACAACCGCATTATCCTCGCAACAGATGGCGATTTTAACGTTGGCATGACCGGTCGCCACGCATTATTAGAGCTGATTAAAAGCAAGGCCCAGTTGCAGATTTGTCTCAGCATTCATGGCTACGGCATGGATAATCGACAAGACGGTATGCTCGAAGAAATATCGAATAATGGCAATGGCAGCTATGCCTTTATCGACAATCTCAATGAGGCCAATAAAGTCATGGTGAAAGACTTGAGTGGCTCATTACTATGCATCGCCAAAGACGTAAAAATTCAGTGCGTCTTTAATCCCCATCACGTTGCTGCTTGGCGCCTCATCGGTTATGAAAACCGCGTACTCGATGCACAAGACTTTAAGGACGACAGCAAAGATGCCGGAGATATTGGCGCCGGACATAATGTCACCGCCTTATACGAAATTATTCCCAAAGGCGTGGCCCTACCAACAACCAATAATGTCGACCCCAACCCATTTATTACGCCAGACACAGCGGCCAAGCAGGCAACGACCAGCAACAGCAAGCCCACAGATGAACAAGCTGCTGCTGCGTGGCTACAATTACGCATACGCTACAAAGAACCCGATGGCTTTACCAGCAAGGAACTCAGCCAAGATTTCCAAGTTCAAGACCACAGCTTTGCGAGTATGGATGAAAATTTTCGTTGGTCAGCAAGCATCAGCGCCTTTGGTATGCTGCTCACCGAGTCTACACACAAAGGCCTAACCACTTGGCCAATGCTGCTCGAGATTGCGCGCAAGAGCCGCGGCATGGATCGCTATGGCTACCGCGCTGAGTGCATACAATTAATGGAATGTGCGCGCGATCTGCAACAGACACTGTATTAAATAGCTCGACAACTGATGAAGCTGCAACACATGCGGCTTCATCGGTTGCCTGTCTAGCTCATTGCTTGCTGAGCATCCAGCGAAAACACAAAGCAACGCAGGTGACCAACGCGGTCTAGCGATGAAACAGATGCTAACGCGACGTTTATTGGCTAAGCCCCCCACGTTGACCGTAGCAGCACTCTGAATTAGACTATGTCTGTCATGCCAGCAACTCTGATTACATCAGTACGCACGCGATGAAGGCGCCATCGATATTTAGAGGCATGCTGTATGCACTCAGCGCGGTGAGTGCATGCTGCGTCCTCTATCTTGGCAGCTATTATGTCTTGTACCATATCAATGGCAGCTGGATGACCTATAAATATAATCGCTATTATTTTGACGGAGATAAAAATTACCATTCTACAGGCTGGCGCTATTCTCGCCTATATGATCACTATTACGCAATCATGGAGTATGTGGAGCCCTTATTTCAGCCATGCCTGATTCAAGAAGAAATCTACTTCGCCGAGCCCTGCACTGCAGAACAGAAAGCCGAAGTTAAACGCTGGCGCGCCATATATCCGACATCACTGCAGACCGACGAATCTGGTTTTGTGTATAATAGTTACGGTCGTGTCTATATGAATATCATTACGTTTTGGGGCCAAACCGAGAAAGTGCCGGCAGCTAAGCCCAACGCTATTTGGTAATGCATTGCTCATGCCAGGTTTACTTATTTCAGTTGATGATAGGTAACCGTTATAGGGAAATGATCACTCGGGTAGAGCTGCCCTAGATGTGTATCTATTATTGCTGCACGCTGAATAGGTAGGTTTTTACTCGACAGTATCCAATCAATAAATCCTCCGCGCGCTTGCCCTGTGAATTGATGTAAGGTTCCCAGATGTGGACCTGTGTAATGGTGCTGATGTGCATCCTGAAGATCTAAGCGCTGACAAAAATCCTCATGTAAGGCACTTGCCGCTGTCTCATTAAAATCCCCGCAGACAATTATCTGCGCCTGTTCAGGATCCTGCACGCCCAAGGCACATATTTCAGTCACGCGTTTGGCCAAGAGCAGGGCACTCTGCTGGCGTGCTAATGCAGAGTGATGATCAAAATGCGCATTAAACACCAACACATCACGTAAACTGGCATGATCAATGAGATGCACCCACGTCACCATCCGTGGGATATGCGCACCCCAGGCCTTTGATCCTGCTTGTTCGGGATTTTCACTTAACCAAAAGTGACCAATGCGCTTGGGTGAAAAGCGCTGCTTATTAAATAAAATCGGCACGTACTCACCGCGCTGCCAACCGTCCTTGCGCCCGATGCCACAAATCGTGTGGCCCTGCATATGCGCAGCTATTTCGCGAAATTGGCCGACCAACACTTCTTGAAGACAGATAATATCCGCAGCGGATTCATCAAAAACGCGGAACACGACATCCTTACGCTCCTGCCAGTGCGGCTCGTCTTTATGATTATTTTGATAGCGAATATTAAAACTCATGACCGTTAATGTTTCTGCATCGACACCCGCCCGCTCGCTAGGCGCATAGGTTTCGATGAAGGGCCCCTGGCGCACACAGGCGACACTCAAAAAACACAGCACAAAGATAGCGAAAAGAGGCTTTAATAATGGCATCATCATTATACAAAGACTACGCACTCACTGACACAATAAAACTACGAGCTGCTATCTGGCAAGCATACTGTTGCTCTCTCCAGCCCAAATAAGCAGCACAAACCGCTAAGGACCAAGCATGAAATCCATTACACCAATCTTTCGTATGTTTGACATTGATAAGGCCACCGAGTTCTACATCGACTACCTTGATTTTAAAATCGATTGGCAGCACCAATTTTATGATGGCGCACCACTCTATATGCAAATTTCACATGACGACGTCATCATGCACCTCTCCGAGCACCATGGTGACTGCAGCCCTGGCTCTAGCGTACGCATCCTTGTTGATGACATCGACGCCTTTCATCAAAAGCTTATCGACAAGAAATATCGTTATTTAAATCCTGGCATCTTAGATCAAACATGGGGCTGTAGAGAAATCATCCTCAATGATCCCTTTGGCAACAAGCTCGTGTTCTTTGTCGATGCCCCAGCGAACGCTTAAGCGTTACAGTGCACGGCCCCTCTGCGTCAAGCTAGTATAGATACAATATTGTTACTTAAGAACATTATTGCATCTCAAAGCTTAAGCGCCATTATTAGCGACGCCTATCTCAACGTCGCCAAGCAAGCGCGTTGCGATACATGAGGAGCACGCAGCATGAGCAACGCTAAACGCAAACCAAATATTCTCTTCGCCTTTGCCGACGACTGGGGACGCTACGCCAGCGCCTAT
>CBDUFM010000088.1:0-8289 GCA_965366325.1 uncultured bacterium | reverse complement strand
CGTGGATGATGCAGCGCTGTATTGCCTCTGCTACGCAGACCATCCAAGATCACGCGCAAGAACCGCACAAATCACATCTACCGCAACGGCGCCTGTTGTTTTTCATCTGCTTGTTTTGGCTGCTTCTTATTATTCCACCTTCACCACGTGCCTATGTATTACGCAGTAGCTTACCGTGGCTGAATATCCCACGTCCAACAGCCGTTAATTTCGAAGTGACTCCAGGTAATATTAAAGTATCCAGCGGCACTGACGTCATTGTTGTTGCCCGTACTTTCCCTGCAGTAGACGCCTTGGAATGTGCCATCAACTGGAATGACGGTCACCAAGAAATTTTAGTCTGTGAGTTAATCGATAAACACACGCAAAAATGGCAATTAGATCTTGGGCCAACGCTGGAAAGCTTCAGTTACACCCTGCGCAGTGACAACGCAGAAAGCCCGCGCTATCAAGTACAAGTCGGAGCAGCGGCACAAATATCCGACACCCACATTCAAGTAACCCCACCGCATTATATCACCAAAAATGTGCGACAGATAAGCAGTGGCGACACCGACGTTCTCAAAGGATCCGAACTAAAATTCTATGCGCGCATGCGCCATTTTGACCTGCACCGTGCGACCCTTATTGGCGAAAATGACTGGCGCCTTCCACTTAAAGTCGAAGACGATGGCGATGGGTTTATCGTTAGCGCATCTTGGCAGGCAGATGCAACGCAACACTACAGCCTGCATCTCTGGAATAAACAAGGCCTCCATCATCAACATCCCCAACAGTGGTTTATCCGCGTTATTGATGACACCCCACCGCAACTCAACTGTGACATGTCCTTAACTAATTACGCCCTCAGTGGCGATAAAGAAACGCTACTCTTACACATTAATGCAGAAGATGATTTTGCAGTTGAATCCATGCAGCTGCTCATTGGCAATCAACACGGCACCCTACATCAACAAAATCTAGCTATTAAACAATCACAGAAAAAAATATCTGCGCAATTCCCCATCGATTTAAGCCGCTGGCATCACAGCATTGGTGATCGCCTTTGGATTGAGGTTGCCTGTACTGATATCGCAGGGCAAGCACAACACAGCACAAGACTCGCCTGGCAAATCGGCACAGCAGAGCATGTCCTACTCGCACAACATAGTCAGCAAATTAAAAACATAGTCAGTGCCCTGACCACACTGCAAAACCGATCCGCACTCTTAACCAGTCGCTGGTCCAATATTCGCAGTAATTTTCGCATAGATGATATCAATGCCCAATCTGGCGATTTACTACAAGCAGATCAGCAAATGCTCGCCATTCAAAAGTCATTTGCCGAAATCTTAAGCACGATCAGAAAAATACGAACACGCATTGATCAACAGCACCTTCAATCACTGGAATGGCTCGATAGCCTATGCCAATACGGCTATCATCATCACTGCATGCAGTTTGCGAATCGTGGCGCTCAGATTTTGCAATTGCCCATTTCTGAGCTTGCGACCATTCTCGAAAACAGCGTCACCGACAGCGAACTTCTTTTAACTCACATCAATCGCTTACTGCTACTCACTCAAACCATTGATGCTGCGCTCAGCATAGACACATTAGAACTCTCTGCGCAATTACATCAAAGCCATATCGAAGACACCCTTACTCAAATTCGCGGCAAGCAGTGGTGGTCAACATCATTATACACAAACAAACTGCGCTGTGATATTTACGGCAACCGTCAATTAAAGGGCAAGGCGCTCGTCACTGATCAACGTGGTATCTATATCAAAGATCTTCTTGTGCCCAATTATGGGAATCAAGATTTTTCCATTAATTGGCGCGGGGATATTTTTATTCCACAAGACGGTCAGTGGACACTAAACACCACCAGTGATGATGGGGTACAAATCCGCATAGATGATCAAGAGCTCCTAACAAAGGATGCCTGGAAGGAACAGGCACCTACCGCCTTTAGCAACACCCTCACCCTGGAGAAAGGCTGGCATCACATAGATATCCGTTATTTCCAAGGTACAGGCGGCTCATCACTGAGCATGACCTTCGGTCTCAAAGGCGGCTCGCCAAAAAACATCAACGACTTCAAAATGCGTAGCCCAATTATAAATCAGAAAAACGATCATATCCGCCTAGAGATGCTCAGGTATAATGACCGCGTTGACAGCAATTGGAGCTACTGCCAAGCATCTGCACAAAAAATACTAGACTGTGCCCTCTTAATGCATGAATGGGCTATTACGCTCGCGCAACCACGGCTCCATCGTAGCGCACAAGCGTTCACTAAAGCTTGTGCATCCTACAGAAAGATTACCGACAGCACCAACGACGTCTTAACGCTCGCCAATATAGCCTTCTGGAAAACAAACGATTTAAAAAATAATTTCAATGATGCACGGCAAGCAGTTGCCGAACAACTAAAACAGTGGCAAACACCCGTTTCACGGAGCATGCCGTTGGATGACTTAATTTTACATATCTACCACATGGAGCAATTGAGCAAGTCATTGAAGGACTGGGGCCTCCCCTATGAACGCATTGCACAAACCTATCGCTTCCTCAATCGTTCCAAAGATCAAGCACTCGCCCTGTATCATCGTTGCAACGCATCGCTGAGTCAAACGGCCTCAAACTCGCAGCTTAGTACCGGCGAACGCAGTACGGCTTGGATAATCAACAATGAATTACGCTCACACATTGTAGAAAAAATTAGTGACATAGAGATTGACAATCACAACGTCCTGTGGCAGCTCCCAGCCTTACAAAAAGAATTAATGAACATTTATTACAAAACCAAGACGTGGCGCAATTATTATACCAGCACTGGCCCAAGTGCCGTAGCCCTGTCCAGCGAATGGATTCAAACACAACAGCATGAACTTGCTGCGTGGTATGCCTATAAGACCTACACTGATCACATCGAAGCACAGTCACTTACACGCACTTCCTTTAAAGAGCTACTTAAACAACAAGGCCAATGGAATGCATTTAATCAAACCGACCCTGGCCAAGCACCACAGGTGCTCGAACATTTCCTACAAACCCTAGACAAGAAAACCCCTAGTGTTGATGGCCATGATCTCAAACATATTTGGCAAATAGCGCTCATTGATGCCGAGCGCGCATTCACACTGCGTCAAGCAGAGCGCGCACAAGCCGCCCTATACATCGCCATCGAACTACAGGATAAATTAGAACAAGAGAGCATAAAAAAATCCACACTCAAGGACATCTTACAGATATCCAAATATATTTCTGCCAAAAAAAGAAACGCACTTGAACAATTACAAGACACATTAGCAAACGCTGATGACAGCACTCTCCAAAGCGTGGTCAAACTACAACAAGCCTATGAAATACTGGAAGAAGCCCCCTCTGCGCTACTAGAGCAACTTGAAAAGCATCAACAAGCACACGCGTTCTCAATAAACTTAATACGTCGCGATGCCTGGAAAGAAGAATTAAGCAAACAACACCCACATAAGACTGATGACATGCAAGTCATTCTTCAGCGCTACCAAGTGCAACAGCAACAAGCCTATACCGAGAGCATGCACTTCTTTAAGGCCCTTACTGACGCGGCGCAAAGCGAAAAAACATTACAGAGCTTACGCTGGAAATCACTAGCAAAGGATATTGAAAAAAGTCTACGTCCGCAATCAAAGGAGGAGACGGAAAAGCCGCTCTCCTTTATCACGCAATTCTTTAGACAGCACGCACAGCTACTCCTCTTCTGCCAAGAGCAAGCCGATTACACACGCCGCCGATTCATTGCCTTTGAAACAGAAGATGATAATGCACTCTCACTCCTGAACGGTTTGCTTACACTTCAACAAGACCATCACCAAATAAATCAGTTATTCCTGCTTGATGTCTATCGTCTCGCGAACAACAACACCATTAAACTAGCGAGTGCCATGCATTATCACTGGCAACACAGCCCGCCTAGCGATGAACAAGCTGACAGCACCCATAAAGTCTGGCTTGCGACACAAAAAAGTATTCAGACGAGCAGCGACGCCCTTAGCGAAATGCGCCAAACTGCTGCAGCACTACAACGGGAGTACAGCCATGGCCTGCAAAAAAGATGGCAAAGTCAGATTTATAAAGCCATACACATGCTCAACAACTATTGGAAGGACATGCCGGCACGACAACTCCTCATCGATCAGCATTTCGCACAAAATAAAACCGCACTCCTCGCATGCTACGCAGAAATCGACAGCCTACACATTCAGATCCTTATGCACATCCATCAGCATTACACGCTACTGCGACCCGACGGCAAATTATGGGACAACTACACGCAGATTATCAATAGCCTGATAGCTGATCTCAGTATTCGTTTGCTATCACTCGACCAAGAGATACGGGTCTTTCACTATCATGATGTTGAACAGAATGATCCCATTATTGACACCTTAGATTTTTGGCAAAATGCCGCATTCCAAGAGGAATCCGCCCAACTCATACAAGCACTTTCTCATCGTGAGCCAGACGCTAGCAACGGCAGCAACGAGGAGCTTGCAAACCGCGCAGCGGCATTCATCGACCACTCGTATGCACAGGCCTGCCGCCTCCTACACCAGCGTGGCCAGCATGTACAAACACACATGAATATAAGTGATGCGCAACAATTTCAGCAACAACAAACACCACTGGAAAACTACCAACGCCTATTCGAACAACAATGGCAACACGGTAAAATGCTTATCCAAATGCATTCGCAATACGAAGACTATGATGTATTTAACACCAATCAGCAGCTACTCATTTACGATTACTTTAACATGATTAATAAAAGCAGCCCGTGATGCCCTACCTCCTCAGCCTCTTTATCTCCATTCTCCTGAGCATTCCTTGCTTTGCAGTGGAAAATAATACAGCCGCAGAACGGCAGCAATCTATTGATCGCGCCTTAGCTTGGCTGCGCAGCCAACAAAAAGATAATGGCAGCATTCAAGAGGGTGATTACAGCAGCACCATGACTGCCTTGGCGATTAACGCACACCTTGCAAGCGGAATTACCTATCATCACCCTCAACACGGTGCATGGCTGCATAAATCACTGCTCTATGTCTTGAAACAACAAGACTCTAAGGGCTATTTTGGTAGTCGCGACAAAGGGCGCATGTATGGCCACGGCATCTGCACACTGATGTTAGCCGAAAGTATTGGCATGTCAGGAAATCCCGCGACAGAACCACGTATTCGCAGCGCACTTGAGAGCGCACTCCAAGTCACCATTGCAGCTGCCCAGGTTAAAAAGGAGGATCGCTTTCGTGGTGGTTGGCACTACGAACCAAATGGCGACCACTCCGACATGTCTCTGAGCGGTTGGCAATTACTAAGTCTCCACGCAGCCGCACAAGCAGGCTTCACTGTGCCGGATGAAATTATCAATGGCGGCATTACCTATACACGACAACTCTGTGATCCTAAAAAGGGCACCGTCGCTTATGACAATGTCAGCAGTCCGCGAATTAGCTTGCGTGGCGTTGGCTTACTCTGCCTCACTATCCGTAAAAATGATGCTGACGCAGAACTCAGTGAGGCAATTGCCACTGCCATTCGCAACGATCCGATTGAATGGAAGGGACCATGGTTTTTTTACCGTGCTTATTATGACGTCGCAGGCCTGGGGCGTGCTTACCCACAACACCTCAAAACCTACCAAGCACACGTCAACAATGCACTCATCAACAACCAAGACAAAGAAGGCTGGTGGCATACGCCGCCCGGTGACAATGAAGGGCGCTACGGAAAAGTATACCTGACTGCCCTGGCTGTCTTAGCGCTTAGCATTGAGCGGCAGCTCTTACCCGCCTACCAACCATAATTACTGCTGGAGGCCAACAGCTACATCAACATCAAAGGGCACCGTTTTTATCTGACGGTCTGTCCATGATTCTATCTGCAAAGCACAGGCATCTCGCTGTTCTTTAAAATTATACGTCACCTCTGTGGTTATATTTCCCTGCCAACCCATACGCGATGACATGCCACGATCAACTTCCAAGACTGTGCCCTTTTCATCGGTAAAAGTTAAACCCTTGATTAAATCAACATCATCAGTCGTTTTTAACGTGACCGCCAAAGCCGCATCGCCCCACTGCGGTTTGCCAATTTGAGTTATCTCATAGGTCACTGCAGTGCTTTTAATCTTTTCACCAACTTTTAAGGACACCGCATGGATCGTCTCCGTCGCGAATGTCTTCGCCTGGATAACTGCAATATGACCACGCACATTAATAAGCCGCGCGCCCTTAACTGGAATTTGTGGCGCTGAAAGCTCAAATAATAACTGCGTACCATCCTCACTAACATCACTTGTATTGCCAAAGCCATTTCGGTTCCAGGTATGTTGCCCTGGCACCTCCTTCAAGAGATCGGTACCCTGATCATCGGCAAATGCCTTTAACTCAGATGCGTCAGCATCAATACCCAAAAGACCACCATCACGACTTTGGTAGCGCAATGCGACTGTCGTACCGGCAAACCAATTAAATGGCCTCAATTCCTGTTTGTTTTCACCTATTCCCACCGCGACAATGCGCAAACCCACGGTAGAAAGTGCCGGCTCTGCAGCCATGACTGCACATGCTAAACAACATAGAAAAAGAATACGCATAGCGTAGCTCCTGCATATGGTTAAATGACGGTTACATCCTGAGCTTCTAAAAATTGTGTATTATTCATTTCCTGAATCCGCAAGCGTCCACTCTCATCACGAATAGCCGTGGTTAGTGAGGCATTATACATTTCAAGCGAAATACTTTTCATCGGATCACAACCAGACAAGTGTGCCAATAGAAAACGCAAAAAATTCCCATGACCAACGATCAAAACATGTTCGCCAGCAACATAAGACTGCAGCATTTCACTTATTGCGGCCACGCGGGCACGCTCACGCGTAAGCTGTTTTTCCGATGGTTCCACACCGCCCTCAACATGCCACGCATGCACCTCGCGCAAATCCTGCATCACATTCACTGAGGCGGATTTATTTTTCTGCGCTATTATTTCTGTGGTTTCGTAAGCGCGCAACAAATCACTAGTGTACATATGATCAAAGGAAATATCTTCTATAAAGGTAGATAAACGCAGTGCCTGACGCTTGCCGCAATCACTCAACGGCAAACCCTTTTTCTTTATCTGCTCTGGCTCGTAGCGCCATACATGATCACTGCCTGCCTGTGCATGGCGCACACAATACAAATTAAGCAAGGTTGAATCACTGTGCTTGCGTCTAAGTGGATGCATTACGCAGTACCTAACACTGGACCCACCCAGCAACAGATCCGTGGCTCAGCAGCCAGCACATACTTAGGCATCAAGATAATCCAACTCGATTAAGTTCCCATCGGGATCGGTAAAAAATATCTGCTGCACAGCATCGGGACGTGGCTTTGGCCCACTAAACTCAATCCCATGTTTGCGCAGATGCGCTATCCATGCCTCTTGGTCGTCAATGCACACGGCAAAATGATGCGCCCGCGTACCTTTATGTCCGTCTTTGCCAATGAGATGCAAAGCCTGTCCACTCGGAAAAGCAAACCACGCACCTGGAAATTGAAAGGCTGGTCGATCAATTTGCTCTAATAACAAAACTTCTTTATAAAAAACAATGCTTCGTTCAATTTCAGAGACAGACAAAGCTATATGATCAAATGCCTTTATACGTAAGCTCATTAACTATCCCGGCCACTCATCAGGTCAGCAGGCTAGCGCACAGCACCGTGCATGCAATATCCCTAACAGCCACCCTATCCAGACTGATGCAGATTAATCAACACAATCACCAACACTGCCGCACACAGGCCAAGTCGCTGCCGCTGCAGTAAATATTCTTTCCAATAGAAGACACCAATGAGCGCGCTACCAATAATCACGGCACAGCCCGCCACTGGGAATACAGCAATCGCAGGGAGATACTTTAAGGCGAGCAAAATCAACCCCGTCCCTAGTCCATTGGCCAAACCAAGAATAAAACCAGAGCGCAAAGCCGTGGGCTTGACAGCCTGCCGCTGCAACAACAAAACCAGCAAGGAACTAGCAGCAGCAGCCATATATAAACTACCTAAGTAAATAGGCTGTACACCTTCACCGACATAGTTCACTTCTCCATGCAAAACACCTATGAGTGAGCCAATTACAAAATTAAGCAAGAGATAAACATTCGTTCGGCGATCAAAGACCGCAGCTGTATTTTTATCGGCAGCCGCACGACATAAAAACATAACCACTGGCACCAAGACCAAGGCAATGGTCTGGTAGGTACTCAGCATTTGT
>CBDUFM010000087.1:0-8290 GCA_965366325.1 uncultured bacterium | reverse complement strand
CACCCAATTCCGACATTGGTTTTAAGTGTCGACATGCACATGCGCTTGAAGATACGCGATAATGAGCATTTGGATTTATTGCCGCGCGAGGCTGTTGTTATTCGGCCGGGCGCCCTGCATCAGCATCTTAATTCGCGTCATCTCGGCATGTATTACGCGCAGGGTTTTATGGAGACGTATTCGGATTTTCGTTTGGTGGATCGCGAAGAGACCTTTCGCGGTAGCGCAAATAGGGACCCGTTATGGTCTATGTTTCATGCGATTATGGACGAAACCGACAATGAAAAGCGCTGTATTGGGTTAGCGGAGTTTATTAATAGCGTTAATGGCGATGGGTTTATGGGTAAGCGACATGAGCACCCGGCCGCTGGGCGGATGCATGAATTTATTCGTTTACATGCGCACGAAGATATTTCGATGGAACAAATCATTAGCGTGAGTGGCCTTGCCGAGGCCCAGGCCTTTGCGGTGTACAAGAAAAGTTTTGCACTGTCGCCGATGCAGCATTTGCTCAAGCGCCGTGTCTACATGGCGCAGGCCTACCTACGCTCCGGTTTGTCGATGAGTGAGGCGGTCGCACGTAGTGGTTTTCAGAGTAGCCGACAGATGAATCGATCTTTTCATCGTTTTGTAGAGATGTCGCCGCGTGATTGGTTACGCCAATTGCGCCAAGAACAGGGACGCGATCACGACTGATTGGCGGGCTGTTCTGCGTTCCAGTGGCTGTACTTAAATCGTTCCAAGTGACGCAATAGTCTGATTTTGAATAGAATGGACCGTGTGAGTTAAGCAAATTTGTTTTTGGGCTTAGACAGTACTTTTGTTAGACTAAGCAGGTATAAATCGCAATGGTAGGCCACTTAGTTGTGAGGTATACTTAATGATTCATTTAGAGGGTATAAAGATGTGTGCACATCATATCGCTGAGGATCATTTCGGTATCTTGATTTGCTTGGTGGCTGTCACTGAGGAGCGTGTCGCCCCTTAGGCTTGAGTGGTGATTGAGTGCCTGAGCAGTCTTTTGCCAAATTCATTAATTCATTACTATATCACTACTTAGGTGATATATTCTGTCCGGATCTGTAATGAATTTTAGTCTAGCTAGTAATGAAAGCAGTATGCATGTCTACCTTTGCTGAACTCTTTTCGACCCCCGTTGCTCATGCGCGGTCCCAACGTGGGTTTACCCTCATTGAGCTGTTGGTGGTGATTGCGATCATTGCCTTGCTGTCGTCCTTGTTGATACCGATTGTCTTGGGCTCTCAAGAATCGATGGATCGTGCCAAGACGCTGGACTTGATTCAGGGCCTGCAGCAAGCCCTGAAAACCGAGAAGTTATCGGGCAAAGAATACCCGATGCCGGATAATTTGGTGCCGCCAGCAACCCCAGCCGAGGAACGCGTTGGCTTTTTCATCTTTGATCCAATGGATACCAAGCCGGGTATCGTCAACACCATGGTCGACGGCCAAGGCTTTAGCTTTGATTATAGCGGTATGATGAACGAAGATAATATTTTGATCGATAGTTGGGGAAATCCTATTCATTACGTACTTGGTGATTTCAAAAATCGCAAAGGTATCCCTGCTTATGATCCCTTATTACCGCAAGATTTAAATAAACCAAAAGATGGCGACAAGCCAGCGGCGGATTCCGATTGGAATTCTGCAGACGTCGGCAAATTTCCGTATGTTTACTCTGAGGGGCCAGAACAAGATCAGGCCACTTGGATTTATTATGCAAATTAACTAGAAACGAATGGGCCCCTATGAGCAAGGCTTTTACATTAATTGAATTATTAGTGGTTATGGCAATTATAGTCTTGCTCGGATCCATGGTGATGGCCTTTGTGACGATAGGCCAAGAGGGTAGTGACATCAATGCTACTAGGGCAGTGGTGTACACCGTTGGAACTACAATAAAGCAGTTTACGCATGAAACCGGCTCCTTGCCCTTGCCACAGGGAAGTGCTAGCGATCCACACGCAGACTCTTGGTATCCGACGGAACTTAATGGGGCCTGGGACAAGCAGCAATTATGGTGGCGTTTAAATCATAAAATGACGCCGCAAGAACGTAGTGACATGCGTGATGCTGGTATTGCGGCGGATAAATTAGCCAATCCCTATCAGAGTGAGGCATATATGAAGGCCTTGCATCCAGCCACGTCAACTCGCTACAACGCTATTAAAAGTATTTTGGACAGCGTTGATAATACCGAGATGGAGCAGTACCGTTTAAAAAATGTTTCCGGCTGGACATACACCAATAGCAGTGGTGATATTCACGATAATGCAAGCTACACGTCTGTGCGTGGTAAGTATAAAATTTGGGCCTTGGAAATTCGTGCAGCCATAGCTAAGGACCTCGCAGAACGTGCGTACATGTGTTATCCCTGCCTCGATGATGAGGACATTAACACCGCAGTCTTTTTGCAAGATCAATGTGTGGTGGATGCATGGGGAAGCCCTTTGATTTATGTCGCACGCTCAACGCCAGCGGTCAAAGAAAATCGTTATAATAGCAATTACCAGTCGATTGGTGCATTGCCTGCTGGTCGTGTGGAAATAACAGATCGAAATAATGATGGACAGATTGATCGTTTAGATTGGTCGCATGCACCAGACGTGATCGATCAAATCGATCATGATGAAAGTGGTGCCGCAGATGAGAAAGACTGGGGCAATATTCTCTACAATGCATTCCCTGGAAATGGTCTTGGTTTTTTTCTTGCCAGCGCGGGCCCTGATTCTTTGTTTCATTGTCTCGTCGCCGAGACGCAAAACGATGATAACATTGTGATGGATCTCGAATGATTATCCGTGCGTTCACATTAATAGAGATGTTGGTGGTGATCAGCATTATGATGCTGTTTTCGGGCATGGTGATGATTGCCTATGAAGGCTCCGATACTGATGCGGTGACCATTGATGCATTGGAATTGCAGACTGTATTGCAGCGTGCACGCAGTCTGACCCTGAGCTCCGGTCGTTCACATGCAGTGACCTTTCATATCGAAAATGCCGGTGACGGCAGCGTGTTTAAAAATTATTCTGAACGTGATGAGCTTAAAACAGGGCGTCATTGGTATGCAATTATTGGCCCCGATAATTCGGATGTGGCGCAGAGTGGCGCGGTGCGTTCTAGCAAGCGGCCGCCTGCTGTGCGCACGAATGGCTCGAATGGCACTGACGGCTATCATTTGTATACATTTTTTACGTTAACTGATTATGCTGAGGCAGTTGAGTCCTTGCAAATTGGACCACGTCATTATCTCTCAGAAGGCGTGCGTTTCTTGGCCTTAAGCGATGAAGATTCGCTGTATTATCAAGAATCACATCCGAGTTATCCACGCCCATGGTTTGGTTATTATGATCAAACAAGCAAAACATTGTATCCATGGGGTGCCTATAATCGTGACATCGATGCTGGCTTTACCGAGCCCAATACCGGCTTGGATTATGAGGGCTTTGATGGGCCTATTCCGTATAACGCAAGCTTGGATACCAATGTACACCCAGCAGAGGTGTGGGGACGCATTCATTATACACGTAACTTTATGACTGACTCTGGAAGCGGAGCGACGGCTAAGTATCCAGCACAGATTGGTACTGATGATTCGGGTGTTTATGGGCATTTTAATAAGAAAGAAAATTACCAGGGTCCTGATACAAGCGTGTTGCCCGGCAAGCCACGAGCAGTCGTGAATGGCTATTGGTCAGATTTTATGATTTTGTTTAATCCGAATGGTTCATCGTCTATTGTGCGTTCACATAGTCGCAGCAAGTATCTCAATCGTGGTGCAGACGGTTGGGGCTCTGGCGCAAATGGCACGCCGGTTGGTCGTTTTCATATGGGCATGGAATCGTCGGTAAAACAGAGTGGTGGTTATGCGATTACGCTCTGTCGCGACGTGCAAGCGGACGATTTCGATCTATACAATGAAAGTAATCCATTAACTGGCCAGCCTGCTTATCATAAGTTTGAATCGGTTGAACACGCCTTTGAATCAATTACGCCATTTTTACGCGTCTATGTTAATAAATTAACAGGTATTGCCGAAGTGCATAATAATGAACATCCTAATTTACGGATTAAGCCAGAGGACTTATTGCAGCATGATCCTTATCCTCGGGGATTTAAATAAATGCGTCAGCAACTTCGCACGGCATTTACCCTCTTAGAAGTGGCCTTGTCCATAGGGGTATTCGTGGTTGGTTTAACCGCGGTGGTGTCCGTCTATATGGTATCCTTGAATTGGGCAGAGGAAATTCGTGTAGATTTAACCGCCTTACAAACTGCACGTGTCGTCATCGCAGATGCTGGTGTCATCACGAATAAAGATGATAGCAACGCGGGTTGCAGTAACCGTGATACCGAGGCAAAGGGCTGGGTGAATGATTATTATGTGGTGCGTCGCTATGATCCAGCCTTAGTGACAACCCTACCAAATAATGCAGGTGATTACGTGCGGGTACGGGTGCAAGTTTATTACGGCGGTGATGACAAGGACGGTCAATTGGCACACGAGTTATTTTGTCATCAGATACTGTTGAAGGCCTACACACCATGAGCAGCCACCGCCATGCGTTTACGCTGATTGAAATATTGGTGGCATCGGCCTTGTTTGTGAGCTTGATGGGCGTATCCGCAGTGGCTTTTCAGCGGATTTCCAATGGTAGCGAAAAGGCTTTGCAGGTTTTAGAGCTGCACTCGCGCGCGGATATTCTGCTGCGTTATTTAGAATCTGATCTGCGTAATATGCCGCAGACAACGGCGGTTCATCTGCAGAATACGAGTGAGCCCTATACGTTGACCTTTATGAAGCCGGTGGTGGATACAAATCCGGCTTATTTCCATCTTGGGAATACCGAAAATAACAATAATTATTTTGAGGCAGAGTCTCCACGTTTAACCGATTTGATTTGGGTGCGCTGGCATTGGGAGCAGGGTGCACTGAAGCGCGGACAATCGAGGAAGAACGAAAGTTCTGTTGATGCGGGGTCATCCTCGAATGCTACTTATGTGAGCGCCACGGATGATAAAATTCGTGATCTCAATTTGGAGTCTGCGGTGCCACGTGGCATCCAAAACAATGCGGTGTCCCCGATGGCGCAACAGCATTATGATTATTTCAAAGGTCTCGGGGCATCAACCCACAGTATTGACGCAGATGGTGTTTCTGCGGCAGCACCAGCACAGAAACTACCGGTTTTCCAGACGCTCAGTAGCACCTTGTATAGCGGTAATGCGAGCACCTTATTTGACACTGCGGCAGCACCTTGGCGCGTTGATACAGATTATAATCACTTATACACAACACTGGACCTCGGTAATGAGACTCAAATCGCTGATGCCTATGCGGTCAGAAATGTTGATGGATTATCGGTGAACAAGGATTATTTGAATTTACTGGGCAATGATGCGACAGATGCGGACGGTAATTTCATTTACCCAACGCAGATGCGTTATTTGTTTAGTGGTATTGAATACCTTGAGCTTGGTCTCCTTGGTCGCGATGGACAGCTCTTGGGTGGAGGCGATGAGACCGATCGCTTAGGTGATGCACAGGCGAGTTTAGACTTTTCGGGCATTAATCCCATAAATGGATATGGATACAATCAGCGCCCAACGCATGTGCGTGTGTCCTATTTATTACACAGTATTGATTTGACCAATAGGGATGATTTGGATTTCGACGCTGATGCAGATTATGACGAAGCCTTGGCTGATGCGATTCGGACGATTGTTGATGGCGAATCACATCCGACACGTATTGATAAGATTCATGCATTCCAAAAATATGCCTTGCGACATGGATTTGCGAGCGTGCTGATTAATCAAAGTGTACAGTTGGGATATTAAGTGAGCCATCTACAGGTTAATTATCTTAAGAAACAGTGTCGCGGCTCGGTGCTGATCCTCGTCATTTTGATGTTGGCACTGATGGTTAGTATGGCGATTGGTTTTATGAGTATTGTCGGTCGCCAGTTAGGCTCTGCGCTCACCGTTGCCTGTCAGACGAAGGCGGATGTGGCGGTGCAGCAAGCACAGGCGCATACGATTAAAACCTTTTTGGAATCTGTTGAAACAACACGCAATGACAGCAATACGATAGTGCCCTACACTACCACCTTTAATCCGCAATGGCGCAAAGAATTTGCGGCCGTCACAGATCCAGATGGTGATCCATTCACGGATAATGGTTTGCCAATGCGTGCGGGTACTGATGCAACACCTTTGGCGAGTACCAGCAAAGTATCTGATCACCCATTAGTTAATTCAAAATTACATCTCTTTGATATGATTGGTGCGGATTCTTCGGTCACTGATTCGTATGGTTATGAATTTGGATTTGGCTGGCTAGTGAAGCCAGAGGATTACATTTCACGTTGGCACAATGTAGAATATTTAGATGAGGGTTTGGCTCATATTGAAATAGATGATGCCCTGCCGGATGCGTCTAAGGCCGTCCTGCGTAAATCTGCACGCTATGTGGTACGTTATATGTCGCAGGTCATGGACGTAAACGGTATGCGCAGCATAAATCATAATTTTCCGATAGAGCTGCTTAACAAAACCACAGTGACACCAGGAACTGATCCTGTTCATGAGCCATACAGCATACGCTATCAAAATTATTTAGCATGTTATGGACGTAGTCTAAAGAGCCAATTCTCCTCGGCGCGTTCAGACTTTGTGCAATTTAGAAGTGACGATGTCAATTTTATGTCAGTGGATCCGCTTGACCATGAAACGGCGAGCCTTTTTGTTGATGGTCAATATACGAGTACCTATTATACGCCGGGGATGAATCTCGATTATGATGTCCGACTGCGTGTTGAACGCGGCTTTCGTAATGGAGATGTGCAATGGATGAATGGTGCATTGTATGACAATAATGTTTTAAGCACGGGCCATAAAGGTTGTGTACATACCTGGGGCCATATTTCCGAAATATTTATGGGCAATCCGTTGCGGACCTATCCTTGGAATAGTTATTATACCTTGGTGCCGCATGCGGACTCTAGCTTGGATGCAGCTTTGGCTGATCAGGATTTAGTGAGCGCAGGCTATGTCAAAGAAGAAGACGTTTCGACACCGTGGCGCGTCAATCTTTTAACAGCACCAAATACGACCTTGGGCGACATGGTACGTGGACTCAGCTCAGAGCTTCGTTTTAGTAAATCGAATGCAGTGGTGAGTAAGGGCTCTGGATCCGGTAATCTCGATTTATTCGGCAAGCAGTATCCGGAACCATTTCCCTTAAGCTTGGATGCCGGTCGCGATGTGGCCGTGGTTGGTGATGGTACGACTGAAAATGGTAAAGAAGCGCCTTTTTGGTATACCATGAGTAGTAGTGTCGGCGGCGGCACCTATGTCTTTGTAAATGCGCGCTGGGGTGGTTATACGGCAGCAAATCCAGGTTATCAGAACAGTTATTTTGTTGATATAGCAGTGGCCTTGCAGATGGCGATACGTGATGCCCGTCAGGTGTGGGTTAACGAACAGCCCTTGTCTGTTGCTGCCAGCATTAACGGCCCAGATGTCTATCAGTACATCAATGGTGTTAATGATTCCTACGTAGACATCGCTGAAGATGATCCTGACGAAATGATCAATTCGATTATCAAAGAGACGTATCGTATTTTGGGTGAAGGTCGTATTATAGATGCAGCGCCAGCGACTTCAGAGAATTTTTACAAACCAGGTCAAGGAAGTTTGTTAGAAGGACAGGTTAATTTTACTGGTGCTGGGAGCAATAAACATTATCAGCGTGTGTCGCAGTTACCGCCAACTGCGAATACGCGTGCCATGGAATATGCTCTCAATGACTTTATGATCAGTTTATTTGGTAGAGCCAATCCCTATTACGACAGTGAAAACGATGGCTTGGATAATATAGCAGTCGACTTTAATGGCGATAGCGTTGCTGAAAGCACGATCACTGGATGGATTGATGATGAAACGGGTTTGCGCACATGGTCATGGTGGTGGGATGGCTTGGGTCCATTTGTAAAAGTTGATAGTGTTAACGAATATATGAAAAAGCCTGCTTGGTATCGCTTTGATGGCTTGGGTGGAATAAAGCGCAAAGTGGGGAATCAATGGGTTGCTATTCCTGATTCAGCCAATTTTAAATCATACAATACTATGTGGCTTACTGGGGATGATGCCTATCCGATTAAACCCTTTGCCAAAACGGGGCGTTTATTTATTGGGAAAAGCAAAGTCTTCTACGGATTTTTGCGTGGAGAAGTTTATAACCTCTTAAGTAATGAGGTTATTGCTT
>CBDUFM010000086.1:0-8331 GCA_965366325.1 uncultured bacterium | reverse complement strand
GAACTCAGTGCCATGTGGGTTGCTGAAATGTTTCTACCGGCCATGAATAAATTGCTGATGTTTCTTGAATACAAACAACGGTAGGGAATGCCATAGGGCGAAGGCGCAGGATGGAAAATGGTTGGCGCGCCCGGATACTCAATCGCCTCGGGGTGATGATCATCCATCGACCAGCCGCCATAAGCAACCACGTCATCAAAACGACCCTCAGCTTCCACATCATTTTGATTTAAGATGTGATCACCTTCATAGCGAACATTTTCACGCTTACCTGGAAGCGAACCTATCCATTCCAATTCCCATTCATGACCACGCCCATCTGGATGATTTTTAATTAAATCCCAGACACCATAGGCAACGCGGTACAATTCATCCCGTATCATTTCAGCGTCATCAATCGTATCGTGAATCCCACCAAATTCTAACCACCAGAAGTTATCTCCATTGGGGCGCTTCACATTTCTTGTAGGCAAACTGTCATCAGTGTAGGTATGTGCCCACGCTGGTTTTACAAATGGAACATGCTCATCTGTTTTACGTAATTGCAGCAACAGGGAATTACCCATGGTTTTGCGATCTGCTGTTTCGGGTGCATGGCATTCATTAAATTCGTCACGCGCCTCACGACCCCAGCGAAACTCTGCGCCGCTGATGCGTAAAACTGAATCACCTGAACAATCAGCAAATTGCTGTGCACTAATACGGATCCATTTTTGCGAGGTCAATTGCCAGCAGCGAATCGACTCGATACGATCACCATCCATACGCAAATCGTTACAGCTCGTATTCAGCATCAGGGTTAAATTGTCCTGATAGCGCACTTTTTCATATAAGACGGTGTCCCAGACGGTATATTTTAGCCCCGGATTGCGGTAAAGATTTTCTAAAAGAATCTCCTCTAGGATACCCGTTTCCTTATTATCGACACCGTGTGCACCACAGATCCACATACGAATTTCTGAGGATGCGTTACCACCAAGCACCGCTCGGTCTTGAACTAAGACGGTCTTGATACCCTGGCGCGCTGCGGCAATCGCAGCACAAATACCTGACATTCCGCCGCCAACGACACAAAAGTCAAACGTATGCTCTTCGGTTTTAAATTCAGTTTGTTGCATGCTATTTTTCCATGATCTTTTCGAGTAAATGAGATTTTTTCTACAGCGGTATCTGGCCAGTTATCGCGTCGTTATTATGGAAACGATCCTGCCCTTTGACCAAAAATGTTTTAATACGATCTTTATCGCCACCCCAGTCATCCATCGCAAAGGTTACCGCTGGTGTGGTATAACGGATTGAGCATGCCACGCGCGCCGTCGATGATATATTCGGCTTCGAACCATGCATCATGCGTTCATTAAAAAACACAGCTTGGCCAGGACTCATTTCTACACTCAGCGCATGCTGCTCATCAACGTCACTGATGCCTTGCGCAAAGGCACTGCCCGCTTCCTGCGGCGTGTGCTCAAATACTTTGCTATGTGAACCTGGGATTAAACGCAAACATCCATTATCCTCAAAGGTTGGCCCCAATGCTAACCACGCCGTTGCGTTTATTGCTGGATCCATTGGCCAATAATGTGCATCTTGATGCCACGGTATAAAGGTATCGTTATGCGGTTCTTTATACCAAAAGTGCATCGCCCACAGCACCACGTCTGCTGAACCCAATAGCTGACTTATAGGATCAACAATGCTTGGCAATGTACATATATCATAGGCCCAGCGATGACGATGATGAAAAGCCGATAAATTTGCTGAGGTAGCAGATGGTGACGCCTCGTCTTGCCCAATAACCTGATAAAATTCATGACGGCAGGCTGCTGCGCTTGCAGCAGACATAATTGGAATCGGCCCAGTAAAACCCTGTTCCATATATTGTTCGACGCTAAATGCTGCCGGCAGCGTGGGAGATAGCGCATTATTCATAAGGACATCCTTGATGCGATGAGTTGTAATTCATGAACAAAGGGATCGAGATCGGCTTGAATATCAATACCAGAAAAAGCTAGGGCGATCGTCGGCTTCGCATCGGCACTGCTCTGCGTCGCTACCGGCACCGCCAAACTAAAATGTGGCACTGCACTTTCAGACTTGATTGCCGCATAGGACAATTGACGAGCCTTATTAATCGCCGCCATAAAATCAGATTTTTGTTTATATCCGGGACAATCCTGCGGATATAAATAATTTAAAATCTCATCGCTCTGCTGTGCCAATAAAATCATACCAATACTGGATTGACTAGCAGGGTGCAAATTAACCCGCCCAATACCTTGGTCTAAATCATTATCCAAATTACCATGAAAAATATAGGTTACTTGATCGCGCCACAGCACACCGATAGCAACAGTGAGACCAGCAAAGCGCTGGCGATCCAAATCCTTCAACAGCGGCAAAGCTCGACGCAATAAACCGGAGCCAAACATACTCTGCGCCGCCAAGGCGTGAATGCCCGGTCCGATGGCATAGCGCTTTTTGTCGTCTTGCTGGGCCAGACCGATATCTGCCAAGGTCTTTAAGAGGCGATTCGCACGCATCGGATTCAAATCCAAACTCCGCGCCAATTCACGGCAACCGAGAGGCTGTGATGCTAAGGCGAGTGCCTGCATGCAGGCTAATCCATCGATCAAACTTTGGTTTGGCTGAGCGCTCATGTATGTAACTATAATAGTTACAATATGGGGTTCAAGCTAAATCACCCCACCGCCGCATCAAGGAGCCTTAAGTCACTGCAAGGCGCCACATCCATAAAAAAAGGGCCGCTCTATGAGCGACCCTTTTGTTCTAAGTAGTGTGCTAAAAGCTACTACTGAGGTGTAACGTTAGCAGCCTGAGGACCTTTTTGGCCTTCAGTCACTTCCATTGTTACCTCTTGACCTTCATGAAGGGTTTTGCGGCCTTCACTGTTAATGGCACTAAAGTGCACAAAAACGTCTTTCTCACCTTCGCGAGAAATAAACCCAAAACCTTTGTCGTCGTTAAACCACTTAACAACGCCCTTTACTGTATCTGACATAGTGTCTTTCTTTCACAACCAGGCTGCCCTGATCATACTGCCCGTCTGCCGAGAGTGGCGTATACGGTTTGGTCAATGTTTCATCCTGACATCGGATAAAAGCCGCGACACCTTACGCAAACCACCCTAGATAACAACCAAATTCACTGCCCGCTGCAGCACGAGATTCGCAACACCTAAGCCCTTCAGTTCTCTTTGCTTAGGTCCAAGTCTGGGCGTTCTATAAAGATTAGTGCTTCTGTAGAATCATAAAATGGACGTACATCTAAGCCTGATGGCTCTGCTAAGGCACTGAACACCCGGGCCAAGCCAAAGTAGACCTGCTTATCAACCAAGACCGCAATCCGCCCATCTAGAAAATCGAGGAATTGCTTGAAAAAGTCGTTGATATGGCGGATCTCACCGGCATCGCGATTCTCCTCAGACGCAAGCATGTCCAAAAACATGACGGGCCGTTGCCCACTGGCTTCAAAATAGGCACGTGCCTTCTCCATGGCTTCCAGCATTTGAGTAAAACCGAGCTCAAGCTCGTGGTCACCAACGGAGCGCACTAGTAAACAATTACCCTGCATCTGAGACAGCATTGCCATAGATTAATTATTATGTGCATACGAAAGCAGTTTGGCAAGCCTCTACACAAATATTCGGTACAGAAACACGCTGCGTCTCTACGCAACGTGTTTCAATAAGCCTCGTACCCACTGACATAAATCTGCTATCAACAATTGCGTGCCTGCGTCGTCAGGTGCAATTCCAATCCGGCTAATTTTCCGCGCGGCGTAACTTGCACAGCAGCCTTCGCTGGATGCTCGACCTGCATCTCTAAACGCTGACCATTAATCTGCCACGCCACGGCAACATCACCCAAAGGATGTGGCACAACACCGCTGGCCCAAGTAAGACTATCCGATTGCGGCTCGATGTTGATGGTCTGTAAATCCGCATCAGCCTCAAAATGCATCTGCACACCCAGAACGTTGGTCGATAAATACCAAGTCGGCGCTGCGCTCCATGCGTGGCACAAACTTTTACCGGAATAAAATTGTTCCCAAATTGTACCGGTCGGATGACGCAGCATCACTGCATAAAAACGCAGGATCATATCCTCTGCAATATCGGCGCGCTGCATTTTCGATAAATGCTGCAACATATAAAATGCACCATAAGGAGAAAAATCTTTATCCTGACGACCAACATATTTTGGATCGCGCAAGTCTGGATCATCAGCTATCGCACGTAAGCGTTTTACGTAAGCATCAGCAAGCCTTGCATCTATTGCTGGCGTTGATGCACCGAAGCAACCCGGATAAAAACTTGCATGTAATTGATAAGGATTACCCGGGGCATCTGGCTGGCCAATACCCGCCTTGTAAGCAGATTTTGATTCGTCCCAAAAATGCTTATTAATGGCCGCGTCAATACTGTCCGCACTTTGTGTCGCAACAGCCGCATCTGCGCTACGATCAAAGCGCTGCAATAAATCTGCATAGGCACGATAAGTACCAGCCAAACAAGCATTACCCGCACACACCAAACCAGATTTTTGCGTACTCGTATGTTCAATAAATGTATTACCAGGATAATGGTAAAGGCCAGTTTCTGAATCGCGCACATCAAATTGCTGCATAATGAAGGACAACTTATCCATAATGCGCTCAATAAAGGCACGATCACCCGTTAAACGCAAATACCACGATGCCGCCAAGACAATCATTAATTGGTATTCACCCAAGGGATTATCCATTGGTGAGGTTGGCGCGCGCCCAGGCAAACCACCCTTTTCAGGATGCTGCGACTGTAAATACACATCAATGCAACGCCGCACTAAACGTAAATCGCGACTATGCACCGTGCCAACGGCCATCTCGACTAATAAATCACCGCCATACATGGTTCGTTCTCGCCATGGGCAATCAGTAATCACATCTTCACTACAATTACGCAATGCCTCAACGCCATATTCCCACAGGGTCGTTAAACGCGTATCGCTGCAGGCAAAAGATCCATCATCCGTATAGGGATAACGCATTTCAATTAATTGAATATTATTAATGTTCACTACCTGCTCAGCTGCAGCAACGGCAATTTCTACATATTTGCAACCGCGTGGGAAAAACCACTCCATGCGCCCGCTGCCAGCAGCAATCCGTCGATCGGCCGTATAGCTCACTACATTTTTGGCATACTCAGGACGTCCATCTTTTAATTCTTCCACATAATAGATATCAAATACTGTTCCAGCTGCCGCCTCGACATCTAGGCAGAGTCGCCCAAGACCAATGCGTCCAAAACTAGCGATCACACTAGACGACTTCCCAGCTGGTAATTGTACAGGCAAGGGACAGTCTTCATCGACTTCAATCTGCTGATCAGGTACCGCCCATGCCAGACGACGTTCTGGTGAAATACTGATGGGTTCCTGTGCAATTGCGCGCCATTCAAAATTTAAAGCCGCAATATATTCCTGACTCTGAGGTGCCGCTTGGAATTTCTCAGCAAACTCTTCTGCAGTAAATGTCGGCGACACCATAAATGCCGCTGGCTCTGCCCCTTCGCCACGATGTGCATCAACACGCAAATCATTTGGTAATGCAATTTGACATTCCCACATGCCCTGCGTCATGCCATAAACAATAAATAACATATTCCAGCCTGCACTTAATGCTAATTCAGCATCATTACGCATGCACTGCCCAGGCTTAGCCTCCTGCTGCTGTAATTGCTGACCATTTAAATAATGATCACCCCACCAGGTGCCTGCACTCACTGTTTGATCTTTTTCACTGTAAATCCAGGTATAGGCACAGGTATTTGATTTTGTGTATGCTAAGCCTTTTAAATTATAATCTTTGACAACGCGAAACCCATAAATGCGCTCTGCATCACTGTGTGTGTAGGCCTGCACAATGTCCTGTACGGCCAAGGGCTTATTGCTTAATGCTGGCATATCACGGGTAAGCAAAGCACCCCAGCCACTACTATCAATATGAACAGGTTTCACCCAGTTGCCGTCTGCTGTGCCCAATGCATGCCAATTTCTTGGGTAACTGCGTTCATCACAAATTTCGATGACTGGTATTGCAAATGACCAGCGTGGTGGATTGGCATCATGGCCCGCAGAAACACAGCAGCGCCATTTACTATCTGCAGTAGATAAATCATGAGGACCGCAAGTGCCCCAAGCAACTAAGGCACCGGGCATCGGCATGTGATGAAAAGAGTAGCCAGCGGTATGCGCTACCAAAACCGCAATTACATTTTGTCCCGTTCTTAAATAGCTGCGTAGATCATAGGCATCATAGGTCGGATTGCTCGGCATGCTGCGGGCTGGACCATAACCCAACTGCGCCCCATTGACCTGTAGATGGTAATGGCTGTTCGCAAACAAATGAAACAAGGACTCATCGGGAATCTCGTTGATTTCAAATTCGTAGCGGAAGGCAACAACCGTTAAGCGCTGCTCTGCTACTGCTGGTGCCCAAATATAAGGTGCGTTTGTCATGCTAGCTTCTCCGAACAGCTATGCTAAGGCCGCTTGTGGAGCCCGAATAACAAACTTAAACAATTGCAAAATAATGACTTAAGAAGATATACTTACTTAGCAGCAGAATATGATTGATACAGGTTCCTTTTAATGATACATGTATCATTCCATGTCGCGCAACAATGACCCCCTGTACCGCAAAATCCATGATGACATTGAGCAACGCATTCGCAGCGGCTCCTTTCTGCCCGGCATGCAAATAGATTCCGAACAGCAGATTGCCGCGCATTGGGCTTGTAGCCGCCATCCGGTTCGTAGAGCCCTGCTCGCTCTCAGTCAGCGCGGCATGGTCCAGCAGCGCCCAGGACGCGGATGGTTTGTCAGCAATAAACAATTACGTGGTAAGGGCCAGCGACAAATTTTATGTATGGGCTGGAACCCCTCTGCGGAATTAATTAAATTATGCAGCGATCATGGCTGCACGCTCACCAGCCACAGTGGACCGCAGCTTGGCAATAGCGAACTGCTTGCCGAGATCTGCAACAACCCAGACATCATTGGTTTAATTGCCGTTGAAATGCATCAGGCCAACGACGCATTTATCCAAGCCCTGCATCAAGAACAGAAACACATTGTGTTAATTGGCCTCGCCGAAGCTGCATCCTGTGATATTATTTCCCTAGATTTCTTTCAAGCCAGTGTTGACCTCGTTAATAAAGCGGTCGCCCAAGGTCACCGACACATTGCTTTTTCCGGTCGCCATTTACACCAAGAAATCGGACCATTTAAAAGACGCCTAGAAGGCTACCTCTTCGCCTGCCATCAACATCAAATACCTAGCTACACCTGGCTCTTACCGCGTGAATTATTTAATGGCAAAGAAATTGGCGCTTGGAATGCACAGCAATTACTGATTAACCCGCAGGTAAGTTGCTGCTTACTTGATTCACATGCCACGGCACAGTGCATCGAAGCATTTCATGCTATCAAAGCAATTCCCAATGAATTTTGCGTTGCCGGTTATGGCAATGGTCGATTAAGCTTTAAGCAAGCGCTACCGGTAAAATCATTCGACGCGATTTACGAACCGTGGGACGATCTCCACCAAACAGCGGTACACCGCATCTTGTCACGCATCAATGGCGACAGTAGTAGACCCAGCCACAGCCTGATTCCCTGTGACTTTATTCGTGGCGAAACCGGCGTTTTCTAGACCACTAAGACAGCTCAAGCAATATATGCCCATTATGCTTATGGCAAAACAAGCTGAAATCTTTACTCTCAGCAGCAATGTTTACCGTGAAATTAAGCAGCGCATCATTAACAGCGTCAACACTGTCGTACAATTCGATCCCAAATGCAGAGGCCTCTTCAGCTTCACAAATTGGTTGACCCATTTTAAATGAACAAACACGGTCATTGTATGCCTTTTTAAAGGCGTCCGCATCTAAGTCCATGAGGCGCTGTGCTAGATTGCGCGCGTTTGCTGCAAGCAAAACAAACACATCACCTTCTTCAAACTGCAGCTTCGCTTCACGCAAAGCATCTTCAATTTTCGTTGGCATCATAATCTGTTCCCGTCCTTCCGTTTTACGCTAGCGTGTCGAGGTAGCCAATGCTCACCATAAAATCATCAAGCACTTGCAACGTTTGATCATAATAAACATTACCTTCAGCTTTATGATTAAAGAAACCATGCGTCTGGCCTTCATAATAATGCTCGTCACAGCGCCCACCCTGATCACGAATTGACGCGGCAAATGTCTTCATCATAGCAACAGGAATCAAAGCATCCTCAGTTCCCAACATGACTGTACTAGGCGGCCAT
>CBDUFM010000085.1:0-8360 GCA_965366325.1 uncultured bacterium | reverse complement strand
TCAACGCGTTCTCAATATTGTTGTCTATCTCAGGAAGGTCCTCAAATACCAGCTCGTTCACCAGTTCTTGAGCTAACTTATCGTCTTCAGTTTCTTCGAAGGCATCTTCAAAATGTTCACTTAATTCCTTGGCCAGATTTTCTAAATATTCCTCTTGAGCAGCATCGCGTTCTTCGTTTTCCTCATCCATCGCTGCCGTAAGCTGCTCTTTCAACAACTCTTTATCTATTGATTCCTCTAAGGCCTCGCTCAATTCCTCGATTTCTTCGGCACTCGCATCTGGCTGAAGTTCCTCAAGTATATCTTTAATATCCTGTTCTAACTGCTGCTCTGACACGGCGTCTTCTAATTTCTCTTTCTTTTCTTGTTCAGCCTGCGCCTGCTTCTCCTTGCGCAATTCCTCCACGCGCTCATGACTGTAATAGGCCAAGGAAATTATCAGTAATAATAACAGGAGATGTAAGGCCGTAGAGATACCGACACTTTTCTTGAACTCTTTACCTGCTACGGGTAAATGATCTAAGTCAGCCATTAGTTTGATTTCCGATCAATTACGATGGAATGCTTAAAGAATTCCAACTCATTCAACACGCCGGTTAAATAGGCATAGGCCTGCACAGGCGCGGCTGCATCACAACGAATGATCACTGGAATCGTTTTATCTAACTCCTCAAGCGCCGCTCCGATTTCTGCTTTCGCTATAATCTGATCACCAGCACTCGCTAATACATATTCACCATCTTTGCTTATTAATATTTGCGTTGCATTTTTATGAACTTTTTGCGTCGCCGCAGATTCAGCCTTAGGCAAGGTAATATTAAATATATCTTTTTCTTTGGTAAATGTGCTCGTCACCATAAAGAAAATAAGGATCAAAAACACCACATCGATGAGTGGCGTCATATCTACCTCAGAATCATTATCGAACGGGTTTTTCCCGCGGCGCATTAGACTGACTCCCCTGTTACTGGCTTAGCACTTGGTTTCACACGCACAGGATTGGCCTCTAATTTTTCTGTTGGTAAAGCCGCAGTTCCCTGAACAGGACGCTGTAATTCTCCGCGCAAGCCACCCGCAGCAATAGTGACACGGCGGAATGCATCTTCAAATTGATTGTAAACACCTTGACCCAATCGCGTCAAAACTGTTGAAGCAGCCATCGCAGGAATTGCCACCATTAACCCGGCTGCCGTCGTCAACAGCGCCGTGCCAATACCCTTAGCAACTTCCTCTGGCTTCACTTCTGCATTATCGCCGGCTGAAGCAGAAATAACTTCGAATGAATCGATCATGCCCAAAACCGTACCCAAAAGCCCAACTAACGGCGCCACCTTGGCAATAAAATTTAAGGTCGGCACCCATGTTGCTAAAATATCCAATTTACTCATACCATGATCTAAGAATGCCACTTCTGGCAGCACCTGTTTCTCGTAGTGATCTTTCAGCCCATCATGTAACAGTGAATCCAGCAGCGTTGCGCGCCCTTGCACTAAAGCAGTGGCGGCATCGCCATCACCTGCTGCAATTTTTTCCGAGACAGCCTCTACTCTCGTCTCATCAAACATCGTCTTCGGCCTAAAATGCAGAATACGCTCAACTATAATGCCAATGGTAATGATAGAACCGCACAAGAGCGGAATCATTGCTATTAAGTTTGTCCATTCAGTTGAAAAAATCTGATTCCACATGTATACCACTCCAAGTTTTTCCAGCGTTTATTTACGCTCATTTTAAAAGCTACCTCTGAACGATAGATCGTCAATGAATGTGACCGAAGAATAAATCACAGCGAGTGGCGTACAACAGAACAATTACTATAAATAATAACAGCCTCAGCAACATAGCCACGCAACCAGCAAAAGTCATAAATATGGTATATACCGCCATTAACAGCAAAAAACACTGGGATTTTCCCTTAAACGATGCTGCTAATCAGCTGACGGCGCACTGCTCCAGACGTAGATCAGAATGAGCAGCTAGATCAGCTAGGGTTCAGAGAGATCACTACATTTAAGCAATTAGCACTAAATCAAATAACAGTGAGTGGTATTTAGAACAATATGATTTTATGCCTACAAGCGCCGCCACCAATCCAAGGGGCACCAACACACATGCGCCAGCAGCTACGTTACGACGCGTTTACTGACTACACGCTAATCACTGAGACGTAGCACATCTTTGATCCGAGCAACCCATGTCCCGGGAATGCGATCCTTGGGTATGACATAAAAGAAGGCCGAGGTTTTATACAGCAAAAGATAATGGGGACTCTCTTTAGTTTTTTGAATGTCATCTGCATCCAACAATATCATCGAGCGCTCAGTTTCGACCTTAAGATCCTCACCCTCGATGCTATAGGTGACCTTACGGTCGCGTTCGTTGAGCTGCTTATAAAAACGACTAATGCTGCGCCGCAAGGAAACGCGTAAGATAATAATGTAAACCAAGAAGACCGCCGCCATCGTCAGGTCACTTAGATCATTACTGTGATAAAAGGCAATGCCTTCATAAATACACAATAATAAAAAAATACACACTAAAAAACGTTGCCGCAAAGGAGAGGCCATGGTGTAGGCCGCCACGTAATCGTGCTCCATCAATTCGAATTCAATAAAATCCGCGTTCGTCTGTAAACCCTGTAAGCTAGCGAGATCCCGCGAGGCATCTTCGACATCTGCACTTAAGCGTGTTTCGGCGCGAGCGAGATCTGCGGATGCACGTGCCGTATCGTCAGGATCAGCTGGGGCTTCAAATTGATTTATTGATTCACTCATTGCAGTTCATCCACGCTACGCTGTGCGGCATGACTGTCCAGCAAGCGCACCCACTGCTGTGCTCCAGCCTTCCCCCCTCCACACGCAGAAATAGAGTGACGTCATGGACCAGTCATTAGTACGAGATCACGCAAGTCGCATTGCACTGCGTTTTATGCGCGCACAAGATCAGGCGAATACCTACAATAATCAATTAGCCTGCGAAGCGCTCTTACATTTATCTGCACATATTCCATCTGCCGAAGCGCACGTGGCCTGGGTCATAGACAAGTCTGCCATAACAGCGAACTGCATTTTACCTTGGCAGGATCAACAATTTCACGATCTCGCCTATGCGTGGTTTGCGTACAAAGGCGAGCTGCATGCCTACCATCAGGCTTACCGACAAACGACAGACGCTTGGATAGCGCAAACAGCACGGCGTCACAACGGCGCCATCATTCATAATTGCTCACACGATCCAGCCGGATCCTTATTGGACATGCTCCAAGCCTACTGTCTTCGTCTGGCACGCTGCGCAAACATCACCAATGATGAGCGCTATATTACGGAATTACGCGAGCAACTGCAACTTCATCATCAGGAATTATGCGATCCCGATTCAGGCTGTTATCACCAAGGAAAAGGCTGGTTAGCGCAGGACGTCCTGTCCCCCTGCTGCTGGTCACGTGGCCAAGGCTGGCTACTGCATGGCCTCGTTCACTGCCTACCCTTACTACGCAATTGGCCCGATGCACATGCCACGCTCATGCACTACACCAGCACACTACTCGATGCTCTCCTAGCACTACAGGGTCCCAGTGGATTATGGCATCAATTAATAGATGAAATGCATGATTCATTTCCTGACAGCAGTGGCAGTGCCTTAATTTTAGAAGCCTACCTTTTATACACTAACGAAATGGAATTACAGAGCTGCTGCCGCATAACAAAGTATGACGACTGCATCGCACAAGCCTGGCGCGGCTTGGCTGCCTGCGTTGATCAAGACGGCGTCGTAGATCTTGCCTGCAAAGGGCCCGGTACCATTTGGGAAGATAAGCCATGGCGCCAAACGCATGCCCCCAAAGGGGATCCCCATGGCGTCTTTAGCATGCTCTTTGCATGCGCCGCGCTCTTAGGCAAGACCTAGCCGTCTGAGCTGTTCGTTAAATCTTCGCACTCGCTTGCTTAATGAGTTCACCAAAGAGCTTGGTAAATTCTTTGCTACTGACTTGGCTTTGTGCTGTTTCTAAATTCTTTAAAACGCCAACTTTTTTATCTGCCTGAATCCGCTCAAAATTATCAACGTAAAACTTTGCGTTCACGTACAGCTCTGCATCCTTAAACCATGCTTCGGCATTGGTTTTCTTGTATGGCTTCATCGCATCACGCAACATTTTCTTAAATACTTTTGCCTCTTCGCTGAAGCCTGTCCTCACCACCTGCTTTGCTGCTTCTAGCTCAGCAGCCACAGCAGCACTCAGCGCGGCTATTTTCTCCTGACGCGGCTCATCTAAACTTAAATGCCGACTACTGACGTATAATTCAATTAAAGCATGGCGACGTTTCTTTTGGCTAGCGCTACTTTTGCTATCTGCAGGTATGGCTTCTACTGCAGCAATTAACGCATCGGCTCGTTCCAACTCTGCCGCAGGCGGAATCACCCAATCAAATTTAATCGTTTCTGCACCTGCAGGAAATTCTTTTTGAAAACGCATGCCATTCCATGTTGCGCTCATCACGATGCTTTGTTGGTGCCCGAGCTCCAAGACATAAGCGCCACTCGCCCAAGTTTTTGTTTGCCCTTTATCACTACTGCTCTCTATGAGCACATCACCAACACCTTCACCCACATCGTAAAAATCATTGTGATTACGATCGATGTAGGCAACGCCACCCACAAAACGTGGCACACTCCGTCGATCGGCTAAATTATGAGTCACTGAAATTGAGCTGCCATTGGGGACTGCGGCAGGGCCAATTTCTCGATAAGGGCCCATAATATTTTTACGATGTCCGCGTCCAGGCTGCATGCCGCCTGGACCACCCGGGCCCCAGTCAACCACAAAGCCTAAATGCGAGTACGCTGGATTACGCGCTTGGGCAAATGCATTCTCTGCACCACCACCGGGATAACCCACTGCCTTGGTGCGGTCACTGGGGCTCTTCCCCGTAAAACCTTCCTTGCCCGCGATTTCATCATGCCCGAGCCCATTGTGGATCATATAATAACTGTGATTGCGTGCTGACTCCAGCAGCAAGAGGTTAAATACCAGCGGCGGCTGTGGCGTCAGCTTTGACAACTCGTCACGAAACATCTTGATATCTACCGTACCTGGCACACCTGCTGGATGCTGTCCAGCTGGTGCCAAAATATCTCGCTCTGCAACGGGATCTGCGCGCATGCGATTGATGAGCTCGAGAATCAATACTTCTTGTGCACTGGGAGTCGGGTCGGGAGCGCTGTAAACCGCCGCATCCACAGTAGCAACGCTAAACAAGGAGAGCGAACAGAGACAAGCTAAGTGCACAACAGACAAAGATGTTTTTGACATAAAGGGACCTTAAAAATGGATTCCGCAGTATTGCTGCTCAGCAAGTCACCGCAATCAACAAGCAAGACGTCCACGTATCGTGGCACTTACGGCTTGGGCAGGCATCAGCACTCGACAAATCAGGTACAAGCACAGAATCCCGCAGCAGATGACTGACCATATTTCCCGTTTTGTATGCAATGATGGCTATGCACTCTCCTATGTACGCTGCGAAGATACTGCAGAGCTCATAGGTCATAAACAGCACGGGCTCGCATATGATGCATTGGAATTAGCCAGCAAAGGTCTGATTGCGTCCTTGTTAATGGGCACACGTCTCAAGGGTCCCGGCACCTTAAGCCTACAGCTTCGCGCCGAGACTGGACGCATTCGCAATTTTCGCGTTGATGCTATGGGCCTCGGCTTTGTGCGCGGCCTCGTGACCAAGCTCGACAACGGCGAAGAATTAATCGGTACCGGCACCCTTTCCGTCATGAAACAGATCGAAGGTAGCGACCAGCCCTTTCACTCGACTGTTCCCTTTGATAGCGATCAAATTATTCACGTGTGCAATGCCTATCTACGTAACTCTGAACAAGTACAGGCGCTCATTTGCTATGATATTGCGGTTGAAGGCAATCACGTTAGCCGTGCAAATGGTTTCTACCTCGAGCGTCTTCCAGCAGCTGAGCAACATCCGGACTGTCACCTCAATAATTGTTTTGATGAATTATATGAAGTGAAACAAGATTTTGTCATGCTTGACGACAAAGGCGATGATGAGGAATTAATTGCCCGTTTATTTGGTCAAGGCCACTTCAATAAACTGCAAGAATATCCAGTTCGTTTTCATTGCCCGTGCAGCAAAGAACGCTATGCAAACACCCTCAGCGGATTCAATAAAGACCAGCTACTCGATCTGGTAAACGAAAAAGGCTTTATCCCTACACGCTGTGAATTCTGCCTCAATGAATACGACGTACCTTTGGATGATGTTATTTAAAATCATCGAGGTCCTACTTTAAGTCGTCACGCAAAAAGGCTCGGAACCTAAACACGGCCTAGCAAAACTAAGCGCAGTCAAATCCCGAGCCACCCTGACTAGCCAAGCTGTACATACTTTCAGATTCAACAGCTTTCGAGAAAGGCACGTGCATAAGCCATGCCAGCTGCCTCACCCGCCTGCGTTCCATTAAAGTTCTCATCCTCAAGCTCAACACTCACCTGGCCCTGATAACCGCGTTCGGCAAGTATTTTAAACAGTTCAACCCAACGCATTTGGCCATGGCCCGGAATGGTGTAGCGCCAATAGGCATTCCCAAAAGCATGCCCGTCCGTCTTCAGGGCCACATGCTCATGACCACATTCATATTGATTTTCAGTAAATATTTCCGTGTCCTTGGCATGAACATGAAAAATATGCTGCGCAAACTCGCGGGCAAAGCGAATCGGATCAACACCCATGCGAATAAGATGCGAAGGATCATAATTAATGCCCATACTGGGCGAGTCGATTTCTTTGAAAAAGGCTCGGTATGATTCCGGTGCAACCACTAAGGCACCATTAAACGGACAGCCTTCTATCACAATCCGCGCATCATGCTCTTCGAGCACTGGAGCCAGTGCAGAAAAGGACTCAATCATGTACGCCCAATTCTTTTCATAGCCAATGCTCGCATCGCTAGGACCCATGACTAAGAAAAAATGCTTAACACCCAGTCCAGCCACAGTTGCGACATACTGACTGTTCATCTCTACCGCACGCTTTCGCACATTCGCATCGGCATGTATCATCTCTGCCGATTGTTTTAAATCCACGGAGCCAACTTGCAGACCCGCATCATAAACGCGCGCAGCAGTTTCATCCGCATTACGCAAGAGATCAATGCACGAAAAGTTCTGTTCACGAGCATAATCAATCATGGTGTCTATGTTTTTTTGCCACTCAGACCAGCCAAGGCGAAAACCAATGCCAAAGGCACCGGTGCGCGTAGTCGCACCAGTACCCGCAGCAACTATTGTTGATGCATTCATAATTGTATTCCTAATGAGAAAAGACGTGTGGATGTTTATTGCGCAACCAGTTCAGCTAAACACACCGCACGACCCGTGTTTGCAGATTCATAAATGGCATCCATCAATTCACTTTGATGCACACCATTTTCTGGGGTATTACACGGCTCTGAGACTCCCGTTAAGACATTGACGAAGTGATGGGTTGGATTGACATAGGCACCTTCAATTTCTTTCTCAATGTCAATTTCGCCATCTTTATCCCATGCCTTGATGCTGCCACCACTCCATGGGTCAATCTGCACTCGCGCATTATCGAAGATAAATACCATATCAGACCCAGACGAAATGCAGTTACCGCTTACTGCAATACTGGCCAACACATTATTTTCAAAACGGATGTTGATCACACTATTAATATCAACCTCGGTATCAAAGTTCTCAGTAAATGCAGATACCATTTTGGGCGAGGATGCCACCGACCACACCAAACTACACAATAAATGAGCGCCGCTGTCGTAGGCCTGGCCACCACCAGACAGTGCTGGATTCTGACGCCAGGTACCCATCGTGCCCTTCATCCAGTTTTGTGACAGATAGCCATTAACCATTTCTAATGTACCAAAGCGACCATTGGCAATGGCATTTTTTATGAAATTTAAAATTGGTGTACACGGTGTATTATAACCAATCAACATGGTCTTACCACTTGCCACCGCCTTATCGCGCAAGGCATAGGCATCCTGTACATTAGTGACCATTGGTTTTTCAAGCAACAAATGCACACCGGCGTCAAGTGCCTGACAGGCATGCGCATAATGCAAAGTGTGTGGTGAAATAATAATCACGCCGTCTAAGTTTGATTCGGCATACATAGCAGCCGCATCAGCATAATGGGCAGGGGTATGCGCGGTCTCTTTGAAATGGCGCTCAGCAAAGCCTTTAGTTATTTCTGTGTTAACATCACAGAGGGCAACGACGTTAACCGCATCGCCTAAATCATTCAAACGTCCGGCATGGGCTCCTGCCATGCCACCACATCCTAGTATACCGATTC
>CBDUFM010000084.1:0-8385 GCA_965366325.1 uncultured bacterium | reverse complement strand
AGGCAGCCGTCACCGAAGCGGGCGCTACAAGCGCTGCTGCAACGCCAAGCACAAGCAGCACAGTGGAAAAAGCAGGCGATGTTATTTCTGCTGAGGTGGATTGGTTCAAAGAATTGATTCGTGGTGGTAATACATCTATTGCATTAATTGTTTTATTTCTAGCAATGATTGGTTTTGCCGTCGAGCGTGCAGTGCGCCTGCGGCGTTCGGCAATAATTCCAAATGATCTGGTGCCAGCTGTGCGTAATTTATGGCATCAAGGTCAATTTGATGAGATTCAAGCGCATTGTGCCAAGCGCCCATCTATTTTAGCTAAAATGGTCAAATACGTAGTCGAGCACCGTGAGGCTGATCCGGAATTATTAATTCCCGGTGTAGGTGACATTGCGGTGCGTGAGCTTAAAGCACACAATCAACGCGCTTATTCTTTAGCTGTCGTTGCCGGCCTAGCACCCCTGTTGGGGCTTTTAGGAACTATGATCGGCATGATTGAATCTTTTAAATTGGTTGAGCAGTATGGGGACGAAGGTGGGGCATCGATGCTTGCTGGGTCGATCTCAAAGGCCTTAATTACAACGGCCATTGGTTTAATCATCGCGATTCCGTCATTAGCGTTGTATCACTTTTTTAAATTCCGTTGTAATGATTTGGGCCATGAGTTGGATGAGGAAATGGAAGTATTAATCAACGCCTGGTTATTGAAGAAATCAAATGATGTTCAACAGCATGCAGGCGCTTCAGTGCAGGCTCAGAGCGACAGCGCAGAATCTGATGAGGCAGTCGATGCTGCAGCGGTAGTAGCGGGCTAAACGTGCGTAGACGCAAGCATTTTAACGGAGAAGATGACGCCGAAGTCGCGATGTCACCTTTAATCGACTGTGTGTTTTTGTTGCTGATCTTTTTCTTGGTCACCACAATGATTAAACGCAAGGAGCAATTAATTCCTATTAATCTGCCAGACTCTAGTTCGGTCATCTCTGTCGATTCAGAAGAGGATACGATTATTATTGGTCTCGATCGCGATGGTCGTGCGTATAAAACCACAGGTCGGGTGACCCATGAAGGCGCTATCGTTTATCATTCGGTGGATGATCTTGCTACACACTTACTGAGCCTCATCAATGAGCATGGGCAAACGGTTTTAGACCGCCCCTTGCGCATTGATGCTGATCGTCAAACGCCGTTTCAGTTGGCGATTGATGCCGTAGACATCTGTAAATTACAGGGTTTTAATAATGTTGGCCTGAAAACGAGAGGCGGCAAAAAATAATGCGTAGTAATGTAGAGGAAGAGGATAAAGCAGAGGTGTCAATGTCACCATTGATTGACTGTGTTTTTCTGTTGCTCATCTTTTTCTTGGTTTCGACCATGATTAAAAAAGAGAATAAAGATATTGAGATAAATTTACCAGAATCGGAATCAGCGGAGAAAATGCTGCCGACTAATGATCAGACCGTGATCGGTATTGATAAAGAAGGTAATATCTATTACGAGGGTCACGAGGCGACAGTGATGGAAGTTCATAATGAGCTGCGTATAACGGCCGAAGAGAACCCGGGCTTACAAATCCGTATAGACACTGACGCTGAAGCTCCCTTACACCGTGTGATTGAAATAGTGGACTTATGTCAGTTTAATAATTTGAGCGATGTAGTACTAAGGACCTATGATGAGCACTACAACCGACACTAATCAGCAGTCTAAACAGCGTGGCTCGTCACTGATGCCTTTAATCATATTGGTCCAGGCCTCAGTGATCGGCGCTTTGTGGCTTGCTCAGCCGTGGCTGACTAGTCATATGGAAGTTGACAAGACGGAATTAGAAAAACGCCTCGAAGAAGTCGAAAAGCGTTCGGCTGAGCGTAAGAAAAAAGAAGATGAAGAGCGTAAGAAGAAAAAGCTCAAGAAGGAAGATGTTGAGAAGTTAAAAAAGGAAGCGCGAAAAAAGCATGAGCGCAAAATTCGTGAACGCATCGAAAAAATGAATGAAATCCGTAGAGATCTTAAGCTGGAGAAGCGCGAAAAGTTAGAGTTGGTAAAAGAACAGGAAATAGATGAGACCTTACAGCAGTTAACTGATGACTTAAAAAAGGATATAGCACAGCTTAGTGAACAAGCTGAGGACATTGATAAACACAGTAAGAAAGAGGAAGCGACTGCGTTACATAAAGAAACCGATGAGCTGAAGAAGCTGGCTGACGCCCTGCCTGATGAGCCGGTGCATGATGAGGGTTCTGAACAAAGCATTTCGGAAAAGGAGCTTGCAGGTTTACAGGAGCTCGCTCAAAAAAATGGCGAGATAGCCAAGCAATTACAAGATATTCAGAAAGAGGCTCAGCATAATCCTACTAAGCGCGCAGAGGCTGGCAGGGAGCATCAAACCCAGGAATATCGTGATAACTTAGACAAGGTTAACAAAACCTTGGACGATATCCAAAGTGGTGCCTATAAAGAACAGAAGGATTTTAGTGAAATCGACGAGATGATTGCCGATGAAGGCATGCAATTAGATGTGGATGAATTACTCGGCATGGAGATGGATCAACTCTATGAAGTGGCAAAACAATTAGAGCAAGAAATTGCTGAGGACTACGCAGCGATTCGTGCAGCGGAGCTTTCGAATATTCAAAATAAAGACTTTGCTAAAAGCTTTGATGATATCGCGCAAAATGCACCACAACGTCAAGACTTTGATTTTTCAGAGATGGGTGCTGAGCTTGATACGCTTGGCGATGTTGGTGAATACCGTGAAGAACTAGAGGGTGTTGCGCAGGAGGTCCAAAGTATGTGGCAAAATGCACAAAATATGCAAGGGCAAGCACTAGGGAAACAGGGTAAGCAAGGACAGCAGGGAAAACAGGGGCAGCAGAGCCAAGCGCAGGCAAAGGCCCAAATGCAAACCCAGCAAGCGATTACTAATGCCGCGCAAATGCAAACCGGACGTTCGGTAATGATTGATATGAGTAGTCAGATGCGTCAGAGCTATATGATGAGTAGCGGGAATTCATCCAGTGACCCGTTGGAGGGTCAACGTCAGATTACCGAACAGAGTTTTTTAGGTGCTAAGAAAAAAATTGAAAAGAAACAAATACAAATTGATACCAACAAAGTAAAAGCCGAGGCCATGCCTGGGCGTAAATTTACGGACGCGAGCTCGCGTAAGGGCTGGTTGTACTTGGATACTTGGTACATCATCGGCCCGTGGAAAGTAGGTCGCAAGGGCAGCGAAATTGATTGGAGTAAAGTTCATCCACCAGAATACGAAATCGATCTAGCTAAAACCTATACTGGAAAAGATAACAAAGAGCTACATTGGAACTTTACCCAAAGTAGCACCCTGCGTACGACACCACCAGACGAACAGGCAAACTCAACCTATTACGCTTACACTGAGGTGCATTTTGAGCGTGATCAAGACATGCTACTGGCGATTGCGAGTGATGACGCTGCTAAAGTTTGGGTTAATGATATTTTAGTCTGGCAAGACAATGGTCTGAGTGCTTGGAATTTAGACGAAGGTTTTCGTAAGGTCGCCTTTAAGAAAGGCTTTAACAAAGTTTTAATCCGTATTGCGAACGGGCCGGTGGTATGTCAATTCAGTCTCCTGCTCTGTCCACCTGATATGCGTTAAGTAGCGCTGCTTGCTCAGCGAGCCTAGGGTCGCAAGCCGAACACAATCTTTGAGAGTCTTTCCGGTTATTAGCGTAGTGTGGTAATTATCCGGACTGTTCTTCGTGTTCGGATTGTTTACGGTCAATGATCTCGTGTGCTTCGTTGAGCACCCATAAATTCACGTCTTTTTCGGTGAAGGCTTTGTTTTGCCACATGGTGTAGACTTTAGCGAGCGTTTTGCGGTCGTCTTCATCTAATTTTTCCATGCAGCGTTTGACTTCATTTTTGTCTCCGGTGCCCCATTCGATGGGGCTGGGACTGAAATCATCCCAGCGGTCATCGTGCTCACCATCTTCAAAGGTGCTGACGCAGGGGATGGCTCTACCAATTTTTATGGTGCTTATTGGCAGTTGCGATGGTTCAATAATTTTAACGCCGACGTAGTCTTCGCCCATGCCGTTACTCAGGTTTGCGGTGCATAAGCAGCGTAAGGGCTTTTCACTTATAATGAGAGCGGGTGAGAGGAGTGCATTACCATACATTTGCTTGATGCGTCTCGGTGCCAAGCATACGCCAAGGAACACCATGCCGATGACTTGTTTAAATAGAAATAAAATAATGGCGAGTAGAGTTCCCCAGACCCAATGACCAGTTGCATAGAGCCAGATGCAGCCGCCAATGGCCGCACTTGCTATCAGGAAAATGACACAGGCACCTTTAAATGCACTGGCTAAAGAGCGGTCATATTTAAGGATGCGTAAAAAACTGGCGCGAATTTTGGGGGCATTTGTAGAAAAGCTGTTGTTAATAATATCGCCATCTGGCATGCTCGTCTTACTGGGGTTTAATGCGTCTTCACTGGGACAATTCCATGAGCTAATTGCTTGACGCTTATAGGCATCTTGTGCGTGCTGCATAAGACGTGTATGCAGACGTTTATCGCGCTCTGATTCATCGGGATAGAGTGACGATAGGTCGTTGAGGCCACTGTTGAGTGCCTCTGTCACCAAAGGCATGATCCCGAATAAATAATCATTGATATGTTCAGGTAGACGGAGATAGGCAAGTCCATGAGCGTGAGCTTGCTCACGATCCCAACCATTGATGCGAAGTCGAAGCAGGTGGGCAAAGCAAATGGCCTTAACGCTGTCTTGCACATCCTCTTCCTCGAGCGGCAGCATTTGTATGAGTGTGCCCGGAGGAATTAGGGAAACGCTCTCCTCGTCAATATCTCTGTGTAAAGATTCTTCGAGTGAATGGAGATGTTCTTGAGTTGCTTTATCCATACTGAGCCTTTATTAATCGTGTCTTGGTCGTATCCCATAGACTAGTCGTGCGTCATTGGAATCAAAGTGGACGAAAGCTGAGTAGGCTCTGGTTTGTCACTCACTCTATATATACATGTATGTAATTGAGCGCATCAAGCACAGAGCAGAATTTTGCTGTGCTGTGCTGCAAGGCTATTGGCGGCTATTTTTTAATGAAGGCAATGTGTTTGAGCAAGAGGCCCATGTCTTTTTCATTCTGATGAGACATGTTGCCGAAGTGAACGCCCCAAATAAATTTTTCGCGATCAGCTTCTGGCATACTGCGATGGAAATCCGCAAGGGGAATTTCGATATCGACAAAATGCGCTGACTTTTGCAGTGTGTGTTTGGGGTCATAATTACTAATGCGAAGGAATTCAGATTGTTCACCTGCTTCGACTTGAATCGCAACTGTGAGATTAATGTCACCGGGGCGTCCAAGATAAAGGCAGCGCAGGACCATGTGTGTGTTTTGCTTGGGGCTTGGGTTAACCTTAAGGGGTGATTTATCCCAGAATTCAGCCCAGTTAATAATGTAGCCACTCCATTCTTTGCCGGTAAAATGAATAAGTTTATAGGTGTTATTGTTTTTTAGTCCCTCTATTTTCCTGTCTTCAATTTTAGCCTTGCTGCCGTTATTGCCAGCTTTGCCGATTCCGTCTGGGCTATACACAATACGAGCTTTGGATTTTTTAGGATTAGGGAGGGGAAGGCGATAGCCGTCTTCACCATGTTTGCCCGCCGTAAGGTTAGCGGCGGCAGCATCCTCACTATCAGCGGCCTCTTCGGCAACGCCGATGCGTTTTATGGCGCCACGTAATTCTTTTTTGACCCAGACACTGTCTTCACTGTCCATGCGCTTGGTGATCCAGGGCAGCGCGGGTTGTGCAACCTCTTTCATTTTTCCTAGTGCTTTGGCTGCAGCCTTGCGCTCTTTGTCATTTTCACTCTCTAATTGTTTAACGAGGTCTTGTAATTCAGCGCTTAAATCGGCCAGCTCGGCACTGTATGCGAGGCAACTTAGGAGGAGGCAGCAGAGCAAAAATACGAAGCGCATGCAAGAATCCTTTGATGTGGTGTATTAAATATCTTAATGTGAGCTTGCCTAGCTATACTAGGAGACGTTTAAAATCATAGGATCACGACATTAATTACAAGAAAAGGTCTAAGTGCAATGATAACCGCTGTTATCGCCACGAATTACTTATAGTTTGAGAGCGGCACCAAAATAATACGGCTTTTGATCACTGTCTAAGAGTACAGGCCGTAGTGAAATGGGTCCGTTGCCAGTGCGTGTGCGCTCAACGCTTAGGGTTCCGGCCTTGTTGGCATGGCGACCGATGATCCGTCCATTGAGCATTAAGGCGAAGGCGGCGAATTTTGGATTTTCAGCTGCCTGAAATGCGACGCTGATAATACCGTCTTTTTCACTAGCGGTGCAGGTGCTGATTTCTTGCTGTTTGCCTATGCGGACGGCAAAGTTTTTTCCATCACGACTGCGCATCGCATTATCGACTACGGCAACCACGCGCATCTGATAATGACCGGGAACAAGGTTTTCAGTGTTGAAGCGTAGGGCCTCAGCACCTTGCGCGATTGCACAAAGGCGTCCATTGAGGAACGCGGCAGTTTGCGCGATGTTTAATTTTGATTGTACGTGCAGGGAAACCTCGGCAGCAAGGGCTTGGTCCTCTGGTAGACCTGTTACGCCGATTTGTGCGTCGGGTGCCCAAGGTTGGCACAGGGCATCACCAAGAATGAGCAACTCATAGGGTGATTGTACCGATTGATAAAACGATTCGCCAAGTGAGCAGCCACGTGCGTAATGGAGGTATAAAAATGCAGTGGGAAATTTAAAGGCGAGAGCGTAGGGCTCGCTCACCGTGCCGGATGTGCCAGCTGCGCCAGCGCGCAACCAAGCTGACACTTTAACTTGGCTTTTCTGTCCAAAATCTGCGCCCCAACTGGTGAGGTGTTCGCCAATAGCGCCCGGTAATAAGTTGCTCCCTGATTTTTCCCATTCAAACCATGGGGTGCCGACGTGAGCTCCCATGACATCCTGTTTTCCTTGCGGTAATTTTCCTGATAATAATTCTGCATGTATATCGATGGCTTGCAGTTCTTTTATTGCACTGCGTACAGCCCATTCACGGGTGCTTGATCGAATGTCGCCATTTAATGGAAAATAAATGCTGCCACTAGGCTGGCTGTGATCGGCCTGTGCCGCGCTGCTGAGGTACTGAGCAATTTCATCAATGCTATTGCCACGTTCGCCGGTGTAGCCGAGCATAGTGCTGATGACATAGTGGATGCCTTTATCTGCCGCGACTATTTCACCTTTTTGATTAAATCCGTATTGTGAGCTAAAGCCAATGCTGTCTTGGACACTGACCGGTATGTCTTTCATGCGCTGGATTAAGACTTTAAATGCTTCGAGTTTTTGGATGCTCGCAAGATCACTATCTTTTTGACAGTGCTGCCAATTGGCATAGCCGGCTTCGATGCAGCTGCTTAATGTTTCCAGCGCCTCATCTGCATGGCCGCACATTGCTTGGGCACAGGCGAGGTTGTACAAGAGTGAGTTGTCTTGTGGGTATTGTGTGCTCAGTGCTAACAAGCTTGTTAATGTGCTGTTCCAGTTGTCCGTTTCCCATTGTATGTCTTCCGCAGATTTTTCGGTTTTATCTTGCTTACGCTGTTGATTGCGTGTGTTCTTTTCTTGAAAAAAACGGTAAACAGCTGTGAGTGCATCATCGGGTGCACGTTGAATCACATTGGGATTTATAGCGCCAGTTTTAGTCTGGCGATAATACAGGTTGGATTGTGGATTGAGGAAGGATTCACCATTGCTGAGTGACAGTTGAAATAAATAGGTTAAACCAGTGATTGATGCATGCGGATTGGCAACCCAGCGTAGTTTTTTGACCAGCGCTCGGTCGAAGCTCACACGCGTGGGGAAACCCGCTGAATAAGTGATATAATCAATCTGAGCGTCGAGTTTGCGTTGCTTAATTTGCGCGAATATCGGTAAGAGTATGAGTTGGCGAAATTCTTCGAGGCTGATGCTGTTTTGTTCGGGGATGTTTTCTAAATAAATAACATTGGATTCAGGAATCTGACGTAGCGCAGTGTAGACGTTGGCGACATGGAGCGAGTCACTGTTTTGAGCATTAACGACGACAATGACCGATTCGGGGCCACCTCCGGCATGGAGAGGATTAATGAGGCAAAGGAAACTAAAACAACTAAAACAACTAAAACAACTAAAATAACAAAGACAGCTGAGGAGGGCGGCGCATAGGCGTAAAGTTGGCATAGCGGTTCCTTTCGACAAAGCCTAGAAAGATCCCTTGTTTATGCAAATGATTCGCCCGTTATTCTTTTGAACATACGTGTGTTCGCTGTTGTCGGTAAGCAGCGAATGCTTTGTTTACAGTGCAGGTGTTCAAATTTTTGGGCCTGTGTT
>CBDUFM010000083.1:0-8390 GCA_965366325.1 uncultured bacterium | reverse complement strand
CATGCATACATCCAGTTTCCACGTTTGTTAGCCGTGTCAAAGCGATCGCCCCAGTTGTAAGCCCAGACTAAAGACCCTGTTGAATTAAATGCGCCAAAATAAAAGCCAAAGGTGAACCACGGTGTTGCGGGCGGACGTTTGTCATTGGTTCCAGAGTACTGCCAAAACGTTTTATCTGCCACGGCACGGACTTTGTCGCCGAGTGCCAAGTCTTGGTGAATGGCATTGGTGCAAAAGACATCAACATCCTCAAGGAACGGGAGTCCGTTCGCGGCATGATGGATAGAGCCGTAGACTTTTGCCTGTGGGTGTGCGTCGTGAATAATCTGTGCGCAGTCTTTAAAGTGAGATTTAATCCATGGACCGGCACCACCGTCACAAATATATTCAGGTTCAAAGCCTTGGGCTTGTAGATCAGCAACAAAAGCCTCAGCCTTTTTATTGCGTGTTACGGCGAATGAATAACTGCCATTTGCTTTTTTCCAACGGTATTGCTTGCCACGTGCCCAGCTTTCTTGTGACCATTTTGCCGGTTCGTCAAATGGGGTAACAATCGGTTGAGGCCAGTTCTGTTCGGCAGCGTGGTTGTAAAATTTTTGAATCCATTGTGTGTAGAGGCCGCGAATTTCTGGGGCGACTTGACCGTTAGCAGCCCAGGTGCTCTTGAGCCAAGCTGTCCTAGATTCATCAAGTTCTTCCGTATCGGCATGGATAAAGCGATAGAGATCGCGCTCTAGCTGCATGGTATCGGGGTAACCATAGGGATTACCGCCGAGGAAATAAATAAAATTCTCAATACCAGCTCGTTTGGCATATTTCATAAAGTCGTCCCAGCGCCAAAAATCTAAGTCGAAATCGGTCGCAGAGTGGCGAATGGGCCTGTCCAACCAGGAATTAGAGTACCACAAATTAATACTATTGTGATTGTGGCGCGCTAATTCTTTTAATTCATGTGCTGGGAGAAAACCTTGCGTACAACCGCCTAGGTGCAGACCTGCTTCTGACATGGTTAACAGGTCAATGGGCAAAACGCGAACCGACAGTTGGGCTGTGCCAATGGTGTTGTCGTTGCTACGTATTTCGACTGTGCCGGTATAGAGGCCAGCTTGAGTTTGCCCACGTAGGCTTTCAATATTGAGCCAGTACGATTGGGATTGTTGGGCCGCGAGGTCTACCTGGTACTGTGGCCAGAGGCGTTGTGGGTAGAGTGCGTACTGATCTTGTTGCGCAGTCACCGCTGCATACTCGAGTGTGAATAATTCAATGGTGCCGCTGAATTGATTGCCGTTTTCGTCTGTCAGCGTAGAGCAATGTAGGTTCAGCTGGGGAATTGCGTGCAGCGGAGCGTAGACGGCGAATTGCAAACCCTCTATTTCATTTTGCGCAAGCACTATGTCTAGTTGGTTCAGTGGCTCCTGACCTTGTGGTGCTGAATTTGGGTAAATTAATTCCGTCATCGAGCGGCTGTAAATTACTGCACGTTGTAGTTTGTATGTTTCTGCAATTTGTGCGGTTTGATTGTCGGGGAGTAAGGCATGTGCACGTTTGTCTTGTTGCGCGCGCGCTATCCACGCACGGGTTTCAGCTGCCCAGCGCAATTCGTCACGTTCGGCATTGCCAGCGCGAATGATAATTTTATGGATTGGGACATCTTGTTCATGCGGTGCATAGATGCTAAGTGCGGTAGTCGCTTTATCTTTAAATCGTATGATTTGATCCCATGGCACTGGGACGAAGGCGCTTTTCCATTGTTTGTCGCCTAGGCCACCGATACGGTGTATTTCAATTTCACCGGGTAGGCCGGCAAATAGATTCACGCGGAGCGGACTGCTAACGGTGTCTTGAAAAATAATTTCGGCTAAGGCGTTGGTGCCTTCTTGCGGGCGTAGACTATCTTGCCACCAAATGGGAATGATGATTTGGCCCTTGTGGCCTTGCAGTAGTTTGCGACAGCTTTGGCCGTCAACTGTGCTTATGTCTGACCAGCTTTGTGGGTCGATCCCGGTTTCTGCATCGAGGGCTAGGGCACTGAGTTCGGCCTCAAAGTAAATGGTGTTTTGTTCAGTATGTGCTGCCTCTAAGCTGGGAATGATGCCGAAAAGAGAGGTGAGTATAAGAATGCAGAGCACCGGCAGTTGAGGTAGGCTAGGTGTACCAAACATATGAAACCGTTCTATAAATAAAATGTCTATTCGAGGAAGTAGAACAGTTTTTACAGACAGTTAACGCTTATGGAAGTTATATTTGTTAATAAAACATACCATCTATTAAATGAACACCTTAGTTTTTAAGCGTTATATAAAATATAAATTGATATAAAAAATGTTAATGTGTTCCGCCGTCAACGCGTACGCCAAAATAACTGGCTGGGCCAACTAGGTTTGCAAAGCTGTACGCACCGTTGGCAGCCTCATTGCTTTGTGTGACGGCAATTTGCGTTTGTGTTTGGCCAAGTGGATTCCAATACAAGCGTACGTTGCTGCGTACGCCAATAGTATTATTAAGTGGACCGTCTTGGACCAGTCCGCTAATGGTGTAAGTATCGCTGCTGGGAATGCTGACGTTAAAGGTGCGCTGTTGTGGGCTGTCGCCAGCATCAGTGACGACGACACGGATGCTGTAATTGCCAGCAGTGGGAAAATGGACCGTCACAGTATCGCTGCGGATATCAAAGTTGCTGCTTGCGGCTAGGCTGAGATCAGCGCTGCCATTGCCGTTACTGCCATTGGCAAGCAGCTCGCTTATCTGTGGGTTGTCGCCAATAGCGTCAGGAAAACTAAGGTGGAGTTGGCCTTGGCTTAACTGACTAGTATCGAGTAGCACAGTGCCGAGATCGAGGGGAATAACGGCAGGCGGGCTACTGCTGGCGCTGCTGCCACCGCCACCACAGCCACAGATGGCTGCACAAGACAGTGCCAAGATGCTCCATTTTAAATTATTCATCAAATCGACTGGCGAGATTAGTTGTGTGCGCATTAATTGGTTCCGCTTGGGCTCACGCTGAGTGCGTGCGCGTCGCTTGGATTGAGATCACTAAACGTGTAGGTGTTGCCGCTTGAGCTTTCGCTTTGACTGGGGGAGATATCTGCTAGGTAGTCGTCGGGTAGGGTGATGGAAATTAAGCGTCGTGTCGCATCACTGAGGCGTTCAAGAGCGCCAATGTCGATGCTGCCGACGCTTGGGCGGTTTTGCGAGGCTTGATGTTTGACGTATTCTTTGTTGATGCTGACAGCGCTGATAGTTGTTCCTGCATTGAGGCAATTGGAGCTGGACTTGAGATAATAATTCTGGCTAGCGCTGTTGGTAAAGTCGGGATTACTGCCGCTTATATTGCCACCAAGATTATTGACGACACTCGTGCCCGCTGTGGCATGGTGATTGACGTATCCCGTTTTGATCCAGTTGTTTTTTATATTTAGTGTGCCGCCGTCCGCACTGAGTAATTCGAGTTCCGATCCTGCAGCACTAACGTAAATAATATTATTATAAGCATTGCAGCTCTCATCACTGCTGGTTAAGCGTACGAGTGTTGAGCGGCCGCTGCGGGTCGAGACAATGGTATTATTATACAAATGCAGGGTCCCTTTTCGGTAAATGCTGGTATCTCCACTGTCGCCACCATAGTGAATAATTTGTCGATTACCGCTCTGCGGTTCAATTAATATATTACCATACACATAGGTTGATCGATAATTGGGATCAGTAATGAGAGAGGGGTCATCTTCGCAGTCAACCAAGTCAAGCTGTCGATTGCCACTTTCGATCCAATTGTAGCGTACAACCGTACCTACTGATCGATCCTTTAAGTTGTTGCCGAGGCAACCAGCGCGCAGCGGGCCATAATGGTTATATTGAAAAGTAATACCAACGGCAGCCGTGTAGCTGTTGTGTTCATAATAGCTGCCCGCTATGCCATTGTTGTAAATAGAACATTTTTCAATGAGTATATCCTGCGTGTCGCCGTTATCGATGCCGCAGAAGAGGCCATTGCCAGAGTCGCGCAAGGTACAATTTCTAATCGTAATATGTTGGCCGCGCTCAATGTGGATGGCGGCAGCATTAGCGCTATAGCTGGAAGGGTCCCCGTTGTCATTGGTAAATGAATAAGCGGGGCGTGCACTACGGACGTCTAAATTTTCTATGCAAATATAGGTCGGCATGGTATTCGATGGGATGCTAGAACCACCTATTTTAATGACGCTGCGTTCTTCATTCCAATAATTTAAATTAGTTGGAGTAACAGCGCCATTGCCATCAATAACCGGTAGGTCGCCATCAGCATTGGCAACGCCACGAATAGTGATCGGCGCTGCTGCACTGCCTTGGCGAGCAATGACCCATTTTTCTTTGTAGGCTGTGGCGCGCCAATAAATCAGGACAGTATCACCGGCGGCTAGGCTGGCCCACGGCACGTCAGCAATCTTGCTTAATTGACCTGCGCTGGGACCAACTTCATAGGTGGCGGCATAGAGCTGTGCGGCCAATGCATTGACCGCGACAAGGAGTAGGGTGCAGACTGATCGTATTTTCTGCATGCGTCGGAGGCTCCATCAACAGCTTGGTGATATCGTTTGTCGCGATATCCGAACCGTGGATCTTAGCGGTGGATTTCTTGAACAAGTAAGAAAAAAAATGTGAGCGTCTATGAGTGTGACATTGTCTGCACTGATAGAGCGTTTTTTTGTCGGCTGCTATGCTTTTTCTATTTCGTTATATTTTTGATGACTCGTTGCTGTGGCTGGTTGCTTGGCAATTGTAGGGCTTAGTATTTCGCATGCCACAAGGTTCTGGGAGTCTTATTATGTCGTTTTTGCCATCTTCGCGCTGCGCACTGTTTATACGTAGTCACTGTAGCATCTTGGCTCGCTTAGTCCTGTGCCTGACGCTATCGCTATTCTTTTTTAGTAGCTGCTCCGCGCCGCGCGTTGGTATTTCTTCAGATATGCCCGCAAAACTCGTTGACTTAAAGGCCAAGGGTGTCGTTGCCATAAGCTTGGCGCCGATTCAGGACCCAGAGCCTGCTGCCGTAAGCACTGATGTGGGCGTGCTGGATAGTCAGGGCCTTGGCCAGAGTTTAAGTATGGCGATTCAAGCAGCTTTAAGTGATGGCGGTGCCTTTGAAGTAAATGTGCAGAGCGATTTGGCGGCGATTAAGGCGGCGCAGCAATTTAATATGTCTGGTTACGTTAACAGTGACCAAGCGCCAGAGTCTTTTCAATTAACAGGAACTAAGATTTTGATGCTGGGGACTGTTCACGCAGTTAGTTTGTCTCAAGAATTACATACGGTCATGAATAACGTGTTTAAGCGCCAAGAGTATTTTCGCGAGGGACAGGCGCAGATGCAGGCAAGTATTCGCATTATCGATGTAGAGCGTGGTGCGCTAGTCCTCGTGCTACCGTTGAATAAGAAAATTGCCCTGCGCAATCCGAGTTGGAGTAGTAGTGAGACTGAACCAGCTGTATTTAATCAAACGGATGTTATTGCGCGCTTGTGTGCTGAACTTGCAACTGACATTGCGCAATCAATTGCGCCATATCAGGTGCAGCATTTTGTTGCCTTGGAAGATGATGCCCAGATTCCTGCCATGCAATTAGGCAACACTGCGGCTCAAGTCGGTGACTGGGCGGATGCGCAGGCTGAATACCAAGCCGCCTTGCGCATTAATCCCCATTCTGCGGCGGCCTATTTTAATCTAGGTCTGGCTCAGCGCGCTCTCGGTGATGCGCAGGCAGCTCAACAATCATTTAAGCGTGCCTACGCTTTGCAGCCGAAGCAGAAATATCTAAATGAATTAAAGCGCTAAGCCGCGGCCGGTTTTATGGCTGTATTGCGGGGCGCAGGCCCTTGCTAACGATGTCATGGGCCACTGTTTGCAGGAAGCGTTTGCGTTCTGCGTCTAAGGCGATTTTACTGAGGTCTAAGTTATTAACATCTTCAGCGGTTAGCGTTTCGAACCAGACTAAACCAGCAAGGAAGCAGCCGTCGGCATTTGCGTGATGACTGTCATGTCCGAGTTTGCCATCTTTACGCCATGAATAACCAACATTCAGCGAGTATTTTTGATCTGGCAGCGCTGGGGCTACGAGACTGCTGCTGTCGATGCTAGGGACATATGGTTGTCGTTCGCGGGCAAGTTGAAAGGCGGCACCGACTGGAATTAAGTCGAGTCCTAATGTACTGCAGATGTCTTGATAAGCTTTAGCGGAATCGCGATACATATCAGCTTGGCTATAATCTTTGAGATCTGGCCAGACTTTGGCAAAGTCGCCATCGACGCGATAGGCCCAGGTTTGATGGAAATATATTTTTGCCTGTGGTGCATGCTCTTTGATGTATGCAACGAGGTCAGCGGCGTAGGGTGTATAAGTCTCGAGATTATTGCTTAAGCGGCTGACCTGTTGAATGGTGACGATGTCCCATGCTTTGGCGCTGAGCGCAGCTTTTAAACTGCTTTTTTGTTTAGCGACTTCGCCACTGCTTGGGTCGCGGTAAATGAAATTATAGGCGACACCCTTACTTGGATCGGCTTGGTGTTCCTTCATTAAACGGTGGTGCTTGTCGAGTGAGCAGCCGCCAATAACTGCACGGCCAAGACCGAGTTTATGTGTCGTGCTGGCATCGCTCATGTCACCGAGGAATTGATAGGCATTATTGGTAAAGCTGTTGCCGATACCGAGTACCTGAATGGTTTTTTCTGTTTCGCTAGCAGATAGACCTATGATAAACGTAAGCGAAATGATGAGTGAAAGGAGGCTGCGTGGCATAAAGGATTCCTGAATCTTGAGTACTTGATGCCTAAGGTAATAACAATGCTTAGTTCTTTGTCGAGAGGTCGATGCTGGACAGTGTATAAATGCTTTGCCCTTGTAGGTCGAGTTTAAACTGGTGTTTTTTGATGCTTAATTCTGGAAGTTGTTTGAGGTCATCATGTTCTGACGTGCGATAGAGCTGTAGTTTTTCTACAGAGAGGCCGTCGAGTGAGCCGGTTAATGGGATCGTGCCCTTGCTATGATTAATAATAATTATCGACACGGTGTTGCTGGCTTGATGATGGAAGGCGCTCATTTGTACATCTGTAATTCTTTCTGGGATATGTATACGTACAGAGTCTGTTGGAATAAAGCGGCTGAAATGTCGCATGGCATAGCTTTTCTTTGACATGGTGGTGCCTGGGATCAGAGCATGTTCATTGCGTGCGCCATTAGCGCTGGCTATTTGCCAGGGGACAAAGGCGCTGGCATTACCATTGACGAGACTGTTATGAACGCCTGCAGCAACGCCGCTTAATGGTTCTGGCCAATCGTGGCCGCCAGTTCCACCCTCGGTCATCCAGTAGGGCTTGCCATGATCTTTAATTAATTTCCAGTATTCGATGGAGCTGTCGGCTGTCATGTCGGAGGCGAAACCATCGACATAGCCATGCGTGGCAAAACGTGTGACATATTTCCATGCGTCTTTGTTGGCTTGCAATTCTTTGATGTACAGTGGATTCGCAATGCTCCAGTTATGTTTGGTCATAGTTTCTGGACCAAAGAGGATGATATCCTTAAAGCCTTTTTCTTCGAGCGTTTTGCCAAGCATGCCATTAATGGTTGCAAAATCTTTTGCGATCCAAGTGCAGCTTTCGAATTCTTGACTGAACATGACTTCGTTACCCGCGCTCATAGCATAAAAGGGTACATCATGCTCTTTATGTAGTTGGCACATGGCGGCGACTAGATTGCAAAAATGTTGATAATATTTGGGTTTCATGCGGTTGCGTGATTCACGATCCTTTTTCTTATACGTGCTGCCTTGGATGCTGGGCTCTTGATTTTTTTTGCCGCCGGTTATTTCACCATTTACTTTCATCCAGCCCGGTGGGCTCCAAACGGTGCCAATGATGCGTAGGTCAGGATTAATGGCTTTTAGCTTTTTAGCAAAATCGATAAAGACTTTGACGCGACTATTATTTTTATGCTGTAAATCAATTTTATCGGCGCTGATGTCGTCAGCATTTTCAGTTTGTGGGTAGCCCCACGGTGCAACATTTACGCGCAGGATGTTAAAGCCCATATCCTCGCAAAATACACGTGCCATTTCGTCGTTGTAGAAATCACTGCGTGCGACCTTGCCCCAACTAACGATGCAGGTGCCGAAGCCCTCAATGCGTTGGCGTGTGTCTTTGACGTTGATGCTGACGTCGGCTGTGTGTGCAGCGATGGCGTAGCAACAGAGGAGGGTGAGCGTCAGGAGATGGTTCATAGGAGTCCTTCGGATGGGAGGCTTGAGCGGAGAAGCCCCTGTTGTAGCACCCAGCTAGTGACGGGCGAGAAAAAACAGGTGTGATTTTGGTGACAAAGGGTGCATAATAGTGACATTGAAAATATGACATGATTCATAAAAAT
>CBDUFM010000082.1:0-8419 GCA_965366325.1 uncultured bacterium | reverse complement strand
TACAGCTTTACTAATCATGAGTATCGCCTTTATGCATCTGCAGTTTGCTCATGCTGAAGATGAGCATTTTATAGTTATCGATAGCGCTTTAAATACGCCATTTAGATATTATTCGGTGGTCGGAACTGACGTGGCACGTGATGAGGGCGGATCATTAATTCCTGTTGATCCGGTTAATGCAAGATTAGCGAAAGATAAGAAAACAGGTGAATGGATAAGGGCTAGCATAAACCATTTTGGTGGTACGCCGAGCGCTAAAGAGTACCGCATATTTCCAGCAAAGAACATTGTGCATTCGCCATTACCCGATGAAAATTGGATGACGGAATCGTATGCAGATTATGCTTGGGCGAGGGTGCAGGGTGGCATGGAAGCGCCCCAGGAGGATGCAGAAATAGAGGCCCGTGGATATGATATGCATGATTTGATGTCGAAGTATAAAAGTTTAGCAACCATCAAAGTGCGGTCACGTTTTTATGTAAAAGATCCTGGGAAAGTTGGCAATCTGACCTTGCGCTTGCAGTACCGCGGTGGTGCAGTGGTGTATGTGAATGGTAAAGAGCTAGGTCGTTATCATTTACCCGAGGGCCCATTAAATTGGAACACCTGTGCCAGTGATTATCCCAAAGAGGTTTATTTGAGGTCGGCTGGTGGATTGTTGGGGCAAAGCTCTCGCGGTAATAAATCATCTCGTAATTATGAGATGTTTCATGAAATGCGAAAATCAGTAAAAGAGGATTGGGAGCGCCTGGCGCAGAGAAGTCGGGTTCAGGAACTTACGATTCCGGCTAGTTACTTGAAAGAGGGAGTGAATGTCTTGGCGCTTGGCTTGCATCGCTCTGCTGCAATTCCGGAAATGTTTACGACTCCATGTGGATCAAATGGGCGTTATCCGATTCACCCCTATCGTTTGTCTCATTGGTGGAACCGCGTGTCCTTGGAGTCGTTAGAATTACGGGCACCCAAGACGGCACAGGAATTTATTTCTCCTAATATTACATGTCCTGATAAGTTGATTGTATCAAATCACCCTGCGGCGCAGCCGGTTACATCAAGCATATACGGTGACCCCTATGAAAAACTAGGACCAGTAGAGATTCAGGGGATGGCTCAGGGTTCTTATTCTGGTGTAGTCGTGGCTTCGAGCGCAAAGGATATAAATAATCTCAAGGTGACTGTTGATGATTTAATCGGTGAACAGGGCACTATTTCAAAATCCCACATTCAAGTGACATACCAACATTTTGACGGACCAACCAGGCGGGGCTTTTCCATAACACCCGGCCCGTTATTTCGGTATTTTGATACTTTGGATACGTATGTTCCTGAAAAGATCGTCATGCAAGAGCGAACTGAGTGGGAAGCCAAGAACAGGGCGCCAGCTCCGTCATGTGTTATTCAGCCAATTTGGTTTTTAGTAAAAGTTCCGGCTGATGCGAAGGCTGGTGTTTATAAGGGGCTTGCCCGTATATCGAGTGCGGGTAGCGAGGACATTACAGTACCTTTGGAATTGACTGTTGTGGGCGGCTGGAAGGTACCCAAGCCTGCAGACACAAAAATGTTTGTGGTCTTGGATCAATCACCAGAGACCTTGGCAATGACCTATGATGTTCCTTTGTGGTCTGACAAGCATTGGTCTCTGATCGAGCAATCATTTCGCTTGTTGGCTGAAATTGGAAATAAAGAAATACTAGTTACATTTACGCCCAAAACCTATACGGGTAATGATAACGCGATGTTGTTTTTTGAGCGTGATGCAGAGGGGCAATTAAAGGCCAATTTTTCAATTATTGATCGTTACGTTGAATTGGCGGCAAAGCATATGGGGCCTATCCCATCGATATGTACCATCGTGAGTTATGGGGATGTTGCAGAGACGAATGGATCTTATCGCGGCTTGCCAGTTTCACCTCAACGTGTTACGACTTATGATGCCCAGAGTAAAACCTATAAAGAAGAATATGTCCCAGATTGGGGCACTCCTGAGGCTATTGTATTTTGGAGACCAGTTTTTTAACAATATCTGACAATTCTTAAAAAGCATAAAGTGGGACCGATCCCAATTATTTATTGGACCCAGATGTGTGGGTTTAATAAGAAGTGTTTTGATGATTTAAAGGCTATTGTGCCTGATCTTATGCACATGAATAGGTCTCATATCGCCGGTGAGCGTAAAAAGGTGAAGACGCGTTTGTATTGTTCGCTGGTTGCTTCTGGTGGTTCCGGTGTGCATTGGGATCCGGACTACGATGAGCCGTATTATGGTTGGCGTCAGCCTTTGGATGTGCTCACTGTGCCGAGAGAGGGTGCTATGGGTAAAATGAACGCCGGTCTCCTGCAGAATTCCTATCATGATCATTACCGTAGTTTTCCAGAGCAAACGATTTTAACAGGTGCTGGTGGTGCGCGTGGACGCAACGTTGGGCTGAGACAGCGCTATAGTCGCCGTGGATTTGGACAGTTTGGTGCGGATTTCTGGCCAGTAGCGTTAGATCCCAATGATAAGGAAAAACAATTACAATTGGTGTACCGTTATAATGGTGAAAATTCTACAATACCGGATATCCAGAGCATTTTGGGCCCAGGGACAAATGGTCCGGCAATAACTGCGCGTTTTCAAATGTTGCGAGAAGGCTGGCAAGATGCGGAAGTGAGAATGTTTATTACTGATGCAATGCTGGATAATCCAGATAAATTGGGTGAAGCATTACTGGCTAAGGCTCAGCGGATTTGCGATCAGCATACGCGGCATTTGCGGTATTTTATAGAATTTACCACTTTCGGACAGGAGATGCCACATCTTTTACAAGATAAATCACAGCAGCTCTATCTGCTAGCTGATGAAATTCAGCGCGCATTGAGTACACAGTGAGTGCTGTTGCGCTTGGCTTTCGAGCGGTCGTGTATGCGGCGTATGGCTGCATGCATGGCCGTTGCGGAAACAGGCAGGCTCTGAAGCTGTGTAGGGATCAGCGCATATGACCCTAAGCATGAAAACGAATACTGGAATCCATCTATTAAATCATGGATGCAGGGTTGTATTTTTGATGCTCTGTTGCTGTGTTATTCAGGCTGCAGATGGTACAATTGAAAAAGTTCGTTTAATTTGGCATGAAGACCCAGCACATCATGCGGTCCTCGCTTGGAGTGGTAGTGCAGGCACGGTAAGCTATGGTATTAAAGAGAGTGGCGAGATAAAAATAGCCGAGATTACCCACAGTATCGAAGTAATTGGTCTGCAAAATAATTTCGTGCACCTCCGTAATTTAAGAGCCGACACGCAGTACAGTTTGCATATCGCAACTCAATCCGAGACGAGCAAGGCCTACTGGTTTAAAACAGCCCCGGATAAACCAAGTCGCTTTTCCTTCATCGCAGGTGGTGACTCTCGTAATCATCGTGATGCGCGACAGCGTGCCAATCGTATGGTTGCTAAATTACGCCCGCTATTTGTTGCATTCGGAGGTGATATGACCAGTAGCGATACGGATGAAGAGTGGCAGCGATGGCTTGATGACTGGGAATTAACCACTGGTGCGGATGGAAAATTAACGCCCATCATTGCTGCTCGTGGAAACCACGAACGCACAAATGAATCGGTGAGTAATTTATTTAACATACCGCATCCAAGTATTTACTATGCTACTGCTATCGGTGGTGAAGATTTCTTGAGGCTTTATACGTTGAACACTGAAATTGATGTAGGCGGCGAACAAAAAGATTGGCTGTCTAAAGACCTGAGGGCACACCCCAATGTGTTGTGGAAATTTGCTCAATACCATAAGCCGATGCGTTCACACGTTGCAGCTAAACGTGAGGGGATTCCCCAATATCGGGCGTGGGCGGCTTTGTTTTATCAATATGGATTTAATCTCGTGTTTGAATCTGACAGTCATACGGTTAAGCGCACTTGGCCTATTCGCCCATCTTTGGGTGAGGGATCTTATGAGGGTTTTATTCGAGATGACAAAAACGGCATTGTTTTTGTTGGTGAAGGTTGCTGGGGTGCGCCACTACGTTCGGCCGATGATAATAAGCCATGGACCAAGGCGTCGGATTCATTTAATCAATTTAAATGGGTACATGTCTATCCTGATGTGATGGAGCTGCGCTGTGTCCAAATCGATAATGTCGAAGAGGTGGGTCAGGTCAGCGACGACGATGTCTTTGTGGATCCAGAGGGGCTTAAGCTTTGGACGCCAGCGAATGGTGCCGTTGAACGTATTGCTGCACGCCCAGATTTTAGGCCTCAAGCAGATGAGTTGTCATCGCTTGATATATTGGAATCCTATGTGCGGGTAGTATGCCGCGTGCCTTTATTTGAAAAGGAAACTACTGCCTACATTAATCATGAGACGAAGCTTCCTGGCAAGGTATACTACAGTCTTGATGGCAGTAATCCAACAAGTGAGTCATTAATCTATAAAAGCGCGTTTACTCTTACCGATTCATGTACTGTAAAGGCTGTCTTTATCGCTGATAATGGCGATAGAAGCTTTATGAGCACGCTTACAGTAACAAAAGTATCAAAGCCTGTGGGGACACCAGGGCCCAAGCCAGATGTTTTGCTCGGTGATCTCGAATGGACTGCACAAAAGGCGGATTGGGGTCAAACACGAAAAAATCGTAATATCGTGGGCCGTACAATAAAAACCAGAAATAGATATTATAAACATGGTATAAGCATGCATGTGAACGGTTCTGTGTCTTATGCTTGTGACCCAGCTTGGAAACGCTTTGTGGCCAGTGTTGGTTACGGTGATCGGATACGGGGCAGTCATTCAGGTGTACTCGAGATCCATGCGGACGGTATTGTTATTTATCGCAGTCCAGCGCCATTGTCAAAATTTGATTTACATCATGTAAATGTGAAAATACCTGTTGGTACGAAAAGTGTTACATTAATAACAGGGGCCAGTAAAGGTGGATCTCGCTCTGATAATATCAATGTTGTTGAAGCTGGATTTTGCTTGGAATAGTGCATGTAGTGTTGGTCTTACCAATAAGCCTTATTTTGGTGACTTCGACACGAACTGTGGTGTGATTGGGTGCGAATGGTAAGTGGTGCTTAGTAAAACGCGGTTAAATGTGGATGGTGATATCATCCTGTTGAGCTAGGCATATTAAGGGATGCTCGAAGGGGTGAGTCGAGTGCCTTTTTGGGGTGAAATGGGGTGTGCGTGTGCTATTTTTGTAGGATTTATATTAAAAACGGTTCAAGAGCGGCTTTTTATTGTCACAATTTCTCTGCCGTGCATTATATGGTATATACCATGTGGTTGATCGGTGTTCGAGGAGCAAGTAGAATGCTGTTTATTGGCCATATACATAATCAGTTCATGAGGGGATGAGCATGTCTATATTGGGAATGAGCCTAGGGGTTCTTGTGGCTCTATGTATGTCGGCAATGACGGTGATTAATCCAAACTTTACACCAGTAAACTTAGTGAAGCAGATGCAGACTATTCTTGTTGTGCATATAACTGAGGCTGAGAATGGTCAGTATCTGGCTGATGTCAGTGAAGTGCTCAAGGGAGAATTTAAGGGGGAATCTATTACATTGGGTTTTAGTGATTCATCCCTAGAGGAGCAGGCGATCAAGATTCAGAATGAGATGAAAAATGAAAAAAATAATTATGCGCTAATATTTATAGGCAATATAGACACAAGTGGTAACGGTGATTTATCTGTACAAGGAGCGAGTCAGCCAGCTTTTCTGCATATAAATGGAATTTGGGCTGAGTTTAAGTTGCGCGATGCTTCTGCTGATTTTTTGAAACTTGATGTGGACAAGCAGGCGGTTTGGCGTGGTGGAACTGATATGCTCTTACAGTGTTGTCGCTATATACTTTCAAATCCAAATGCAGTAGTGCCAGTAGCAGCCAATGCTGAGTGGGCTGAGACGAAAGAAATTGCTACCTTAGATGAGCGCATCAATAAAATCTATCCAATAAGCATAAACACTGATTCTACAAAACAGCAACTTTTTATTGCTGCAGACAATGGTGATAGGCTCTATGAATATAATTCGGAAGATGATGAGTTTGTTGATTTAACAGAGCTAGTGCAGCTGCAGTCTCGTTCAAAGTTATCGGCGTGGGCTGATTGTAACTCAGACGGCATCCTTGATCTTATTAGTTGGAATGGAGAAGAGGTTCAATTATATCTCCGTGATGAAAATGGCACTTTTTCTAGTGTTCAAAAGGTTTTGAGTACGAGCTGCTTGTCCCTACAGGTTATTTCCTACAGCAATGAAAATGAGCTCGGACTTGTTATTGGTACAAGTACTGGGCCGCAGCTTATCGATTTGGAGGACAATACGCTTAAGCATATCTTTAAGCCTGCTGGAGAATTAAATAGTACCCTTGGAGAAGCGGGTCCGTGCCTGCTTGCGGATTTGAATAATGACGGTCATGTTGATGTATTACATCTGTACGCTGCTGGGAGTATTCTGTATAAGGGCCAAGGTATTGGTTCGTGGGGCGACCCTGAATTAAAGAATGTTACGCTCGGTGCTGCGCCCAATGGGGTATTTACAGCTGATTTTGACGCTGATGGCCTGCTCGATGTGGTTACCTACGGACAGCATGACGCTGGTATTAGTATTTATCAAAACCATGGAGATTTCCTATTTGAACGAGCGAATGGCTTATGTGGTGAAACCAATAATGTAGGAAATGGTGTCATTTCAGGCATGGTCGGTGATATTAATAATGATGGTCGTCAAGATTTTGTGGTATTTTATTCAGATATGTCTGATGAGCCGCGCGATCCACAGATATTCTTCAATAGAGGTTTCCGTAGTTTTGGTTTTGCTACGGATTTAAATCTGTCTGAAACGAGCATGTTGTATGACGCCGCTAGCGGTCAGCAGGCAGGATGCTGGTGTGATTTAAATAACGATGGCGCGCAAGATATCGTGATTGTTGATGGGGTTAACACCGTTGGTGTTGTTTTTAGGAATAACGTACAGGAAGATGCGCTCTGTCTAAGCATCGGTGTTTCAGCGGACATGAACTATACTGGTCCAATTATGGTTACTGCCTTTAATGACGATCGTAATTTGGGCTCATGGAGCATCGATCAATCTTCGCCTAGTGCACGATTCTGTGCACGGGAGGCCGGTGAATTTAGAGTGCGCTGGCATATTCCTGGAGCAGGGCTGTGTGAAGAGACCGTGATTGTTGAAGAAGGTTCAAAACGGTGCTTGCTGAAGGCAGATGCATTACAGGAAATTGAACCTTAGGTTGAGGTGCAATGATCTGCATGGGTGGGTAGTGATATAAAACGTAATTAAATTGTTTGCTGTGGCATATGCTATACACGCGAACGCTCGAGAGGATTTTGTATGATCGAATTATTTGTTGTTGATCTGAATAATTTGGCTGTTGTTCCGGTGTTGGTTGGGCCATTGCAAGCTTTGCTAGCCGTATTGCCGGCCTTGCTGATTGCCATAGGCGGTGTGATTCTGTCCATTTTTAATCCCAAAGCAGTGTGGAATTTTATCTGCTTATTGTGGCGACAGAAAATCCCTTTGGTCTTGCTAGTCGGATCGGTATGGGGCCTTAATCAACTAGCTGATCGTATATTCGTTTCTTCTGCAGATGTGAGTGCGGTTGCTATTGATGGAGCGTCAGGCTGGGGCATGCATCGCGGTGGTAGTGCACGGCGGGGTGCTACTTTGGAAGGTGAAGACCCAGGCCATGGGCAGATCCAGTGGTCGTTTAGTGATGATGGCATCAAAACATTCTATAGTTCACCTGCAGTAGTTGGTGACCGCATTTATGCTACATCAGCACGTTGGGAGTTCTTTAAAAAAGATGGTGCTATCTATGGCATTGATGCTAAGACAGGAAAACCTGTTTGGAAATATAATGCAGATGGATACCGGGCAACATTTTCATCTCCGTCAGTGATGGGGAAATACTTGGTGGTTGGCGAAGGTCTCCATTTAACCAAAGATGCGCGGATTTTTTGTATTGATTTAGAAGAGAGCGAGAAGCAGCGTCGCGGTGTAAAGCGCTGGTCCTACGAAACCAGCAGCCATGTCGAATCGTCACCTTGTATTGCCGATGGGAAGGTGTTTTGTGGCGCTGGGGACGACGGTCTTTACTGCTTAGAGTTAGAACCAGCGGGCGAAGCGGCCAATGTATTGTGGCACAAACAAGGCGAAGAATTTCCAGACTGTGAGTCATCACCAGTATATCATGATGGCTGTGTCTATGTCGGTTTGGGTATTGGTGGCCAAAAAATTGTTTGCCTTGATGCAGAGACGGGTGCAATCAAATGGACTATGGACACACCGTATCCAGTTTTTAGCAGTCCGTCTATTTATAAAAATAAACTGTATGTGGGCATGGGACATGGCGATTTTATTAATAAAGCAGAAACAGTAAAAACTCTAACGATTGAGCGTTTG
>CBDUFM010000081.1:0-8443 GCA_965366325.1 uncultured bacterium | reverse complement strand
GACCTATCGCTGGGTTAATTGGGAGATAGACACGAATCGTTTTACTGCCTTTCCTAGCTTTGGTTCATCAGCAGCTGTGCTACTTGATGATGAATATTCATTAAATAATACATGGTATCGCGATGGGAAAGAAAATTGGGCCTATGCTGCAAACTACTTTGTTCATACCGTACATCGTAGTTGGATTGAATGGACGCCCTATGTTATACAGAGTTATGTGAAGATTGATGGGAATGAACTCCGTGTGCGATTGACTGCCAGTGCGCCAAACTTAAAAAGTTATCAGATTAGGTATGCGGAAGGTACCTGGAAAGACTGTTTGGACATCGTAGAAATGAAAATACCAGATAATGGCGTACGGTTATTTTTTCGGGCAATGAATGTTGCGGGTGTCAGTGGTCCCGAGCATAAAATAACTATTGCGTCTGAGGATTGATCAATGCGATTAATTGATGCTCATAGTCATATTTGCGGTGATGATGTAGCCGTGTGTTCTTTATTAGAAGAATTAAATGTACAATCTTTTAATATTTGTGTTGCCCATAAGGGGGATAGCTGGAAATCGCAGCGTGATGATTATCAGAAAATTGCAAATGACCATCCCGAAACGTACCAGTGGATTACAAGTTTCTCGCTGCCTGATTTTGACGACACGCGTTATGTGGATAAGGTAATTGCTGATTTAGATGAGTCTTTTGCGCATGGTGCAATTGGGTGTAAGATTTGGAAGAATATTGGTATGGATCATAAGGCTGAAGATGGCTCTTATATGTTGGTGGATCACCCCATATTTATTCCAATTTTTAAGCACATTGCTGAATGCGGAAAAACATTGCTGGCACATATTGGTGAACCGTATGCATGTTGGCAGCCGCTTGAATTTGATAGCCCGCATGCTGGCTATTATAAACAGAACCCTCACTGGCATATGTATGGCAAAGAGGGTGTGCGTTCTCATGCAGAGCATATGACGGCATTCGATAACGTCATCGAACGCCATCCAGAGTTAAAAATTGTCGGTGCCCATTTAGGTGGTCTCGAATATAGCATGGAAGCAATGGCGGAACGCTTTAACCGTTTTCCGAACTACGCCGTGGATACAGGTGCTCGGAATTACGATTTAGCCTTTCATGAGCGTGAGCAAGTTATCGACCTTATAGAGCGGTTTCAGGACCGAATATTGTTCGGAATTGATAGGGGTTTTCCTCATTCCTTTGCTGATGATGAGCAACAACGCTTAGAGCGTATTGCGGGCTATCGGTCTGAGTTCCTTGAAGCACGACGCTTTTATACTACCGCTGATGACTTAACGATGCGCGGTAAATCGGTACGTGGCCTTGGTTTGCCGCATGACGTTCTCGAAAAGTTGTTTAGGCTTAATGCGTTACGGTGGTACGACACTTAATTTATTGGGTGTCTATGCCTTCGTTTATGCCTTCCGCTATTATTTTCAATCTCCCCTATTTCAATAGCTGGTGCTAGTTATTCTCTTTTGTGAGGCGAACGCGTCTCTATGAAATGAAAGCAGTTGGGTAACGCCCGTGGTGTAGAATCGCTTGCGCTAAAACTCAATGGCTACAACGCTTTTTGCAGGTAATCGGTAGGTAAAATCATTTGATACATTATCTATTTTTGATTCAACTGGCGGCTGAACTTGGACTTCATTTCCCCAAAGGTAATTATTTGATTCGAGGCTTGGTGCGGTCAGTGTCCATGCTTTTGCTGAAGTGTTAGTTCTGAAGCCTTTTATTTTAATGTTAACCGCAAATCCCTGGTGCGCATGCTTGTTAATCAGGATTAATGTAGATCGTCCGTTTTTTAATCCTGAATAAGCAGACACATAACTGTCTTCAACTGGTATGCTCGTATACCATACCATATTGCCATTAGCAGCGTAAGTCGGTGAATTTTCAACATGACAACTAACCATTGATTCACCTAGGTGACTAGCTACTTGCATGAAACCATAATATTTTGCTGAAACTTGATTTACTCCTTGATGCGTAGTGGCCATATGTATTCCCATGCCGCCACCCTGAAAGTCATAGCCGTAAGCATAGGGAATATCACACCGTATAAATTCACAGAGCACAGAGGCCCAAGCAATGCCGTTGCACAATGAGTCCAGCAAGGTGTAGCCGTTACTGCCTGCGATATCCCACTCACCCATCATAATATCAATGTTTTCTGCTCGATTTGGAATGAATCTTTTTAAGTTGCTGCGATGGTGGTGGGCCAATCTCTCAATCATGAGAGATTGACACAATACATCATTCAAGGGAGGTAGTTTACCTTCATTTTTGGTATGCTTGCCGTACTTCAGAGGATACCAATGGATGTCGATTATATCAATAATATCCCCTAATCCTGTATATATAACTTCTGCCCATTTCTGTGAGCCGTAGGCTTCTATTGGGGCTCCCACTTTAATATCCGAATCAACGGCTTTTAGGGCCTCATATATAGGTCGAAACTTTTCCACAAATTCAGCGGCAGGCATGTGGTCTTTGTCCCAGCCACCATAGGTTTCGCAGCCAATAATACAGTGCGTGACTCGACAACTAGCCTTTTTGAAGGCCTCTAAAACTTGACCGGCAGTCTTTGGGTCATGGCGTGGTGAAAAAATTAGCGAGAACTCTGACTTATTCTTTTTGGCATAAGCAAGCATTTTTGGGATAGTTCCTAAGTCACCATCACGATCAGTTGAAAAGTAATCCCATGCACCAGCGGCGGCCGCCCCTGGTATGCGTAGGGTTGTTACACCACCCTCTTGGAGTAGGCGATTTGATAGATCCGTGGCGCGAAACTTTTTACCTGGCATTTGATTCAAACCAAAGGTATACGGGCTGATCTTCTCGACGATGACCTTGTTTGCATCAATCGTAATTGTAATTGGTTTAGATTGCGCAAAAAGATAAGGTATCATTAATAACAGGCATATAATACTGAGTACTTTCATTTTTACTCCTCAATAGGTAGCTGTTTGATCGAATGCAATAACTGCATTTGATGCAAATGCGAAGGTCTGCACGCGCAGGATTACATCATAGTATGCGAGTTGCTTGAGTAGGCGGCATCTATTTCTTATCAATTCACATCTTTGACTTACCATTTCTTAACCAAATTTTAGTGCGGACTATCGACTAGTGTGTGGAGAGGACGAACTCTCGTGGTGTTATTCCGGCATCTTGCTTAAACATTCGAGAGAAGTGTTGTAGAACTGGATATCCCACGGCTCTACCTACTTCGGAAATATTGAGACTCGATGTTCTGAATAAGGTTTTAGCACGAGAAACGCGCAATTGGCGTAAGTATTTCATGGGTGACAGGCCATTTGCATCTTTGAATACGCGTGATAAATATGGTTCCGTAATCTGGCAGTGGCGCGCTATATCTGCCAAATGAATGTTCTCGCTCAGATTTTTATTCATAAACCTCTTCGCCTTCTGATCCAATGTAAGCTGGTTCTTTCCGTCGTCACGAATATTATAGAGTGTTTGTTCAAGTCGTGAAAAAATATGTATAAGCAGTGCTGTGCCCTCGTGTTGCCCATTATTGCCATGCCTATAAATAATGTCTTCTACGTCTGTTACTAACGTTTCAATGTTCCTTGCATCCTGAAAACAAAACACGCCATGAATGTTCATCATTTGTAGCAAGGCCTGAGACCAGGGTCCATCAAATTCAATCCAAATATGACTCCATTTTCTTACTTTTGCATTCCAAGTGTAACTGTACGTTGAATCCTTGTGTAAGATCCAGGCTGTATATTGATTGGCATGGATTTGCTGTCCATTGACGGTTCCAACAGCTGCGCCAGAAATGGTGTACACAAGTTGATGACAGTCCCAGCCATGACGCATAAGTGTGTTGTGTGGATTCCATATATCTTTACCTATGGATTTAATATAAAATCCATCTCTATTATAGAGATCAGGTGTACAATAAAAACTTCTTTCCTTTTCCATGATCAGTGACTGTGTATTATCCACAATATTTTGCTGTGCTTGGATGGTTGTGTCAGTTTTAGAAATAGAGACTTGTTACACAACGGTGATCGGTCCTTTAGTGGTTGATGAAGGGGTGGCGGAGCTGCCTTTACTCGTGGGTCAACGATTGTCGTACCTGTTCTTCAAATTCACCTGACTGTTTTAAGAGTGTCTCTCCAGTTCTTATGTCTCCATTGACTAGCGAAAAAAACGCTAGGACTGATTTGCTAAGTGGGTGTTGGCGGTGTGCGAGAGACTTTGCAAGACGTTGGCAGTCTTTTGTATTCATGCTATCCCATATTTTTATGTTCATGGTGCTGCCTAGCTTTGGGATCTGTAGTCGTGCGCCGGCATTTTCTATAGCAACTATTTCGACTTCTGTTTTAAGTGCATCGAGCACGAAGCGTGGACGTCGGTTGGCGTCGAGTGACGCTTGGCATATTTGTTTCAGTAGGTCTGTGTACTGTTTAATTGCGCCTGGTTTTGCCGTGTAAAGAGCGGCCTTTTTGCTTTCTGTTTTAATTGTCTCTTTTTGAATATCTTTCTTTTTTACGGGATCTGCTTTAAGTGGTCCAATTGGTTTGCGGGCGATAACCATGTTGTCCATGTAGATGTACATGTTGTGTTTGGGTGTCCAGCTTCCGCCGTAGTAAACATCGATCCATACCTTTTCTATTTTAAGTGAGTTTATGTCGCGCATGCGAATATCTGACTTTTCGAATGCTAACTGACCGTCTATCCACCCACGCATAATACCGTTGTTTAATCCGGGGCCGCCATTTGTACCTGGCGTATTTAGTTGGATGTATTGCTCAACGCAGTACCAACGGTTGTTCTCTAGGTAGCCACGTTCTTGTTCTTTCCAGCTCCAGTGAGCACCCCATTTGCCCATGTCGGCATGGTAGGGGTAGTAGCCTATTGGGGTTTTGCCATTTTGCTGTTTGAGAAATAACCCGCGAGCTGACCAGCCATTTTTCCCGTCAGCGCGTCTGCCGCCCCAGCCGGCACGATCGTAGGTTCCGGCAATTCCCGGTAATTTCCCAGATCCTTCGGATGACCACGTGTCGCCAAAACGTAAGTAGTAGCGAAAGTAGATTGATTCGGGTTCTTCTCCAAGTTGTTGTTTGAATTTAAAGCTAAAACTCGTTCCGTAATGTTTGCCTTCGCTGATCTCAATACGCAGTGCTTTGCCAGAGAACGGGGCGAATTTGTTTTTTGGATCTTCGGTGACGGTAATGCTGCGCCCGTCTTCTTTGTGTCCCCAGTCACTGCGCCAGTTGTTTGATTCGAAGTCGGTGAAAAAAACAATGTCATCGCGGCCCTGTAGTCCTGGTTCTAAAGCACCGCTGCCTTTGATGCTGGCTGCATGTGCAGTGCTGAGACAGTAGAGGATGAGGAGCTGGGGAGGTAAGATGGTGCTAGGCATTGTGGTTCCCTGGTAATTATAGTCTATGGGGCTAACTAAAGGTGGACCAAGGGTGCACCATATATCGCTTGATGGTATGTTTAGGTGATAGGTGTTCAACATAATTTCGATAGTGAGGGATTTGGGCGTAAAATGCTCTATGCACCAATTGCTGAGCGTAATCACGGTGAGTGTTGGGTTGTGTTGCTGTATGTTTGGTGCTGTGCCCTCAGTGTTGTGGAGGTCGAGCGAAGTGTGGTGCTCTGCCTATTGATAATTTTATTGGCGTTTGTCTAAGGCATGTGTTTTTGCGTTGACGAATCTTGAGATTCCTGTATACCAAGGTGAACCAGTGGAGCACCATACCATTGGTAAGGGTGTCCCGGGAGGTCTTAGGATGCGATCTACACCAGAATGTCAGCAAATATTAAATCTGACCGAAGCGTTGGTTGATAAGCATGCAACGATGTTGCAGAGCTATCTTACGGCGCTGTTGGGTTCGCCGGTCATGGCAGAGGACGTTGTGCAAGATGTTTTTGTCCGTGTTATTCAAAAGATACACTTGTTTAATCCTGAAAAGGGGAGTTTTCCAGTCTGGATTCGTACCATTGGCCGTAATTTAGCCTTTAATCTTATGCGTTCAAAGCGGCGTGAAGTGTTGATTGATGCATTGGAGATTGAGGGGATAGAGGATGTTTTTTCAGCATTAGATGATGTGGATGAAGAGGGCGATTGGACTGACCGCGTGCAGATGTTGCGCCAGTGCATGACTATGTTATCTGATCCCATGTCGGATACCTGTAAGCTGTTTTATTTTCATAGAGTTAAAACAGCAGATATCGCGGAGTATCTAGAGGTGACACAGGCGCTTGTCCTGAAGCGCTTGGAGCGAGCGCGGTGCAGTTTGCGACTGTGTATTGAAAGTAAATTACAATTGGAGTTGAGGTGAATGCAGTCATGACTGAGCAAGAGCGACGTAAAAGAATGCAGGGACGCGAGCGTGCTATTCATGCACTGTTGTATGCGGCATATACAGGCGAGACTGTTTCACGAGATGTGTTGCTGTGCGCTGTGCCAAAAATATCACGGAGTCTGGCGGATGTGATTCAGGCCAAGCGCGCTTCATGATCTCTTGGTTTGTGCTGCTTTGTTGTGTATGGATTTATGGATAGTATCAGCGCTTTAGGGGCACAGAGCAGCTTCTATGCTATCGAGCGTAACCGGCGTCTCTTGTGCTGCAGATTTAGTGGCTGCACTGGCTAGGAGAATGGCCTCGCGTGCGCAGTGCCCATCTACTTCAATGACCGCATCACCCTGAATCGCCTGAGCAAACTCATCTAATTCTTCATAAATGGTATCCACGGCATCACAGTTGATCTGACTGCGTTCCCATGTCTTTTCTTCTTTGCAGTCGATGCTGAGGCCATAGCCGGAATAGCTTAGTGAATAGTGTTCGGCGTAGATATTAAATGTTTGATTATTGTAACGGTAGCCGCTGCTGAGACTGCCGACGATGCCGTTGGCGTAGCGAATGGCGGTAATAACGGTTTCGTCCATGTCCTCATTGAATGACAGGGGATTGCTCACGCTGGAGGCGAGCTCTGCGCGGCCAAATAAATAATTTAAGATATCTATTTTGTGGACGCCTTTGTGAAAAATTGGACCAGTGCCACTTTCTGAACTGAAGCGCCAGTCCTCTGCTCCCCAGTGGCCAACTAAATTGCCACAATGATTAGCTTCAAAAGCATAGATTGTTCCTAATTGGCTGCTATCGATCATGGATTTAATTTTTCTAAATACGCCATTACGTCGCTCTTGATGTCCAACCGCCAGGAGTACGGCGGCTGATTGGCAGGCTTGGATAATGAGGTCGCATTCTTCGATGCTGTTACAGAGTGGCTTTTCAACGAAGAGGTGTTTTCCCGCACGTGCTAGATGTATGCTTTGAGCTGCGTGTAGATCGTTTGGCGTGGCAATAACAACGGCATCGATGTGTGGGTCGGTGCATAGCGCATCGAGATCTGCTAGTGGACGGCATTGGAAATTCTCGGCAAAGGCCGCGCTGTCGTTTGGGTCTAGGCTGCACCCAGCTTCTATGTGTATGTGTGGATTATGCTGTGCGGCTTGGGCGAGCAGTTGTGCATGCTGTCCGAGTCCGAGAAAGGCTAATTTTATGGGCTCTGGCATGTGCTATCCTTATCGTGTTTTTTTGTGTCGCCATGGGTATCGTGTGGAGTGGAGTGTGTGGTGCAAGTTGAAAAATGGTGCACCAATGGTGCACTGGATTACTGTTCTGTCCCTACATCACCCCTAGCTGCAATCTGCTTGACCATTGGGTTGGCAGCCATAGGGTGGTGGATCACCAATGGTGCACTAATTTGTTGGTGACGCGCTTGTTTAAGTACGCCATACTGAGACTTGTAGATGCTTTGGTGAAATGCCGATGCGTTATTTTAGTGTAAAAATGCAAATACTGTTTTTTGTGTTGGTCACAATTGAAGTAAAAAACGTTAAATAATCATGAAAAATAAAATATTAAAAATAGTGAGTCGATATGGATTTGGCACCTTTATTGTTATCTCATTAATTATTCACCTGAGTGGTTTTGCGCCCAAGGTATTGAGCGCATTGTGGGTGAAGGAGGATGTGCCGAAGGTGCAATTGACGGCTGAAGAGATTCAACGTCAAGAAGCACTACGCTTACAAGCTGAGCGTGAGGAGTTGCTTGAGCAACAACGTTTAGCATTGCGTGACCAATTAAAGCAAGGTTTTGAGTCGATAGCACAGGAAGTCGATCGAGACTATGTAGATGAGGTGTGGGATCGGGTTGAAGAGGAATTAAATGATTCCTTTAAGGATTTAGAAGCGCAGGTGGGCTCAGAGGATCTTGATATCGAGCAATTTGACGAGCAGTATATGGACGTCACTGCAGATATGTATGAAAAAACAGCTGCTTTAACCAAGAATATATTGCGCGCTGAGTTAGTGAAAACGATTACGCAACAGGTGCAATCCCATACCAATCCAAAGTTGGCAAAAAATTTAGACA